>JALYOB010000449.1 GCA_030857085.1 Acidobacteriota bacterium
CCCGTACAATACGCGCGGCTCGTTGCCGCGGCGCTTTGCGCCGCGGCAGCGGGCGGCGGCATACAGGAGAGGGATGGGAATGGCGGAGATTCTGGCGGTTCGGGATGTGAGGAAGACGTTCGGGGCGGTCCGGGCGGTCGATGGGGTTTCGTTTGCCGTGCGGCGGGGGACCATCACCGGGCTCCTCGGGCGCAACGGCGCGGGGAAAACCACCACCATCCGCATGATCACCGGCATCTTCCTGCCGGACTCGGGTGAGATTCAGTGGCTCGGCGGCAGCACCGCTGCGGGCGGAGCTTTTCACGATCGCATCGGCTATCTGCCCGAAGAACGCGGGCTCTACAAGCAGATGAAGATCACCGAGCTGCTGATGTTCCTGGCCGAAATCAAAGGCTATCGCGCGGCAGACGTGCGCGCGAAGATCGATCACTGGCTGGAGCGCTTCGAGCTCACCGACAAACGCAACGCCAAAATCGAAGAGCTGTCGAAAGGCAATCAGCAGAAAGTGCAGCTCATCGGCACGCTGCTCCACGATCCCGAACTGATCATCCTCGACGAACCGCAATCCGGACTCGATCCCGTCAACATGGTCCTCGTCCGCAATCTGTTGCGGGAACTGCGGCAGGAAGGAAAGACCATCCTGCTCTCGACGCACATGATGGCCGAAGCCGAGAAGATGGCGGACGAGATCGTGCTGATTCATCAGGGGCAGGTCGTGCTCGAGGGCACCCTCGATCACGTCCGCGGCTCGTTCGGCAAGAACACCCTGCACATCGATTTCGACGGCGACGGCGCGTTCCTGCGCAATCTGCCGCAGGTCAAGCGCGCCAGCATCGTCAACAATGCAGCCGAACTGAGTCTCAACGACGGCGCCGATCCGCAACAGATCCTCGCCGCATCCGTCTCCCGTCTGCGCATCCGCCGATTCGAGCTCGCCACGCCGTCGCTCGAAGAAATCTTCATTGAAAAAGTCGGCGCGGAAACGCTCGGCAGCGAGGTGGTGCGATGAACAAGATGTTCGCGGTCTTCAAACGGGAGTACCTGCAGGCAGTGCGGAAGAAGTCGTTCATCATCATGACCTTCCTCATGCCCGTCTTCATGGCGCTCCTCTTCATGCTGCCCGGCATGATGCTCGAGCGCGGCATGGGAGAGAAAAAGGTGGTCGTGCTCGACGGCACCGGCCAGCTGCGCGACGCCTTCACGCGCGAGCCGAGCGCCGCCAAACCGGGCAACGGTCTGCGCCGCGACATCCCGCAGCAACTCTCGGTCGAGTACATCGACGTGAAGGGCCAGGATGTCGAAGCAGCCGCGAAGCCGTACCTCGATCGCTTGACCCAGGCAAAGGGAAACACCCGCCTCGACGGCGTCTTCCTCGTGCCGGCGAACACCTTCGGCGCAACCGACACGAAGCTCAAGTACTACAGCCGCTCCGCCACCGACATCATGGTCGAAGAGCGCCTCGGCCGCCGCGCCAATCGCGCCGTGCAGACCTACCGGCTCGGCGCGCACGGCATTGCGCCGTCCGAAGTCGAGAAGCTCCTGTCCGATCTCGACGTCGACGCCGTTCAGCTCTCGAAAACCGGCGAGCAGAAAAAAGGCGGCGGCGCGAACTTCATCATCGGCTTCATGCTCACCGGCCTGCTCATCATCCCCTCGTTCGTGTACGGCCTCGAGATCATGCGCGGCATCGTGCAGGAGAAGACCGATCGCGTGGTCGAAGTGCTCGTCTCCTCGATGTCCCCCTCGCAACTGCTGGTCGGCAAGATCCTCGGCATCGCTGCCGTTGGCCTGACGCAGATCAGCGTCTGGTTCATCATCGCCGCCGCAGTGGGCGGCATCGGCGGCACGGTGATGGCCGCGGCAGGGGAGAACGTCACGCAGTTCCTCCGCCCGATGACCTTCGTCTACTTTGCGATCTTCTTCCTCCTCGCGTACCTCACCTACGTCTGCATCTACGCAATCGGCGGCGCGATCTGCAACACGGAAAAAGAAGCGCAGCAGCTGATCGGACCCTTCTCCATGATCATGATGCTGCCGTGGTTCCTCATGGTCGGCATCATCACCAACCCCGACTCGTCGATGAGCGTCGGCTTCTCGCTCGCGCCGGTGTGGGGACCGATGACGATGTACGTTCGCACGCTGGTGGCCGAGCCGCCGGTGTGGCACATCGCCGTTTCGATCCTGGTCTCGATCGCCACCATCTGCCTCTTTTTCTGGATCACGGCGAAGATCTTCCGCGTCGGCATTCTGTCGTACGGCAAACGTCCCACGCTCCCCGAGCTGTGGAGGTGGATCAAAGTCGCGTAGTGCTTGTTATGATCCCCGCTCTCAGTGAGTTGAACACGAGGCAGGGGGTCACATGCAGGAACCCGGAACGCTCAACGACATCTACGCGGTGACGAGCTCGATCGAGCGTCCCGCGATCATGAAATCGAAGAGCGGCGACAAATGGGTGGACGTCTCGGTGGCGGAGTTCCGCGACACCGTTCGCTGGCTTTCCATCGCGCTGCATGAGATGGGCGTGAAGCCCGGCGATCGCGTCGCGATCCTTTCGGAAAACCGGCCCGAGTGGACGATCGCCGACTTTGCGATCCTCTGCGCATCCGCCGTCAGCGTTCCCGTCTATCCGACACTGCTCGGGTGGCAGATCGAGTACATCCTCAACGACGCGGGAACGGTGACGCTGATCTGCTCGACGCAGGAACAGCTCGACAAGATCCTCGAGATCCGCTCGCACGTTCCCTGTCTGCACAACATCATCGTCTGCGACGCGACGCCGCCCGCCGGCTCGGGTGTGCTGACGTTCAAGGACGTGATCGAACGCGGACGCAGATTCGAAGAGAAGAACGGCCGCGGATGGTTCGACCAGTCGCGCGCCTCGCGCACGCCCGACGATCTCGCCACGCTCGTCTACACCTCGGGCACCACCGGCAATCCGAAAGGGGCGATGCTCACGCACGGCAACATCACCAGCAACGTGATGGCCGTTCGCGAGTTCGTGCCGTTCGCTGCAGGCGATACTGCGCTTTCGATTCTGCCGCTCTCGCACATCCTCGAGCGGATGGTCGACTTTCTCTATCTGTACAAAGGCGGCTGCATCGCGTACGCGGAGAACGTCACCAAAGTCGCCGACAACCTGGCAGAGGTGAAGCCGGAGTTCTTCGCCGCCGTGCCGCGCCTCTTCGAGAAGATGCGCGGCGCATTCTCGACACGGTCGCCACCGCACCGGCAGCGCGGCAGAAGATCTTCCACTGGGCTCTCAAAATCGGCGAGCAGCGGCTGCCGTATCGCATCGAGCACAAGCCGATGCCGTTCGGACTCAAACTGCAATCGGCCATCGCAGACAAGCTCGTGTTCGGAAAGATCGTCAATCGACTCGGCGGGAAGGTGAAGTTCGTCGTCTCCGGCGGCGCGCCGCTGTCCGCCGAGCTCGCGGCCTTCTTCATCGGTGCAGGAGTCGAGATTCTCGAAGGCTACGGCCTCACCGAAACCTCTCCCGTCATCGCGGTCAATCGCCCCGACAAACGCCGTCTCGGCACCGTCGGGCCGGTGATCCCGGGCGTGGAGGTGAAGATCGCAGCCGATGGCGAGATCCTCACGCGCGGACCGCACGTCATGACCGGCTACTGGAACAACCCCGAGGCGACGGCGCAGGCGATTGATGCGGAGGGGTGGTTCCACACGGGGGATATCGGGGAGATCGACAAAGACGGCTTCCTCCACATCACCGATCGCAAGAAAGACATCATCATCAACGCGTACGGAAAGAACATTGCGCCGCAGCCGCTCGAGGCGCTGCTCAAGAGCTCTCCGTACGTCGGCACGCCGGTGCTCATCGGCGATCGCCGCAAGTACCTCGTCGCGCTGCTCGTCCCGAATTTCGAGAAGCTCGAACGCGAAGCCGCATCGCTGGGCGTGACCACCACTTCGCGCGAAGAGCTCGTGCGCGACGACCGCGTGCGCGCGCTGATTCAGGCGGAGATCGATCGCTTCAACCAGAACCTCGACCGGCAGGAAAAGATCCGCCGCTTCGCGCTGCTGCCGCGCGACTTCACCATCGAAGAGGACGAGATCACGCCATCGCTCAAGGTGAAGCGCAAAAACATCGACAAAAAGTACAAGTCGATCATCGACCAGATGTACGCCGACGAGAATCTCGTGGAAGTCAACGCATGACCTCAGCCGCCGAAACGCCGTCGCTCTCCGCCAACGCCTTCACCATCGAACGACAGGGAGAGCTCGGCATCGTCTGGTT
>JALYOB010000450.1 GCA_030857085.1 Acidobacteriota bacterium
GGCGTCGCCGCACTCCAAACGTCCTTCCCCACCACACCACCCGCTGGACTGAATTCGCCTCCCGCGCTGTTCTGCGACCGCGAATCCATGCGACGCCTCATCGCCACCATCCTCTTCCTCGCCGCGACAACCGCGTCCGCGGCGGGGACGTTCACGACTTACGAAGCTCTCGAATACACCAGTCCGGGCGGCGAGCCGCTCCTCATGGACCTCCGCGGCGCGTGGATCAGCGGCGATCGCTTCGGCGGCGGCGGCGAGGCATTCGACGAGTTTCTCGACGCGCAGTTGCGCACGCCCGCCGCGAAAAAGCGCAGGACGGTGGGACGTTGAGCGTTTGTACGAATTGCGGCATCGACGCCGCGGATGTCTATTGCGCCAAGTGCGGCGAGCGGCAGCCGCACCATCACGACCTCACCGTCGGGCATTTCACGCACGACGTGGTGCACGAGCTCGTGCATCTCGACTCGAAGCTGTTCAAGACGCTGCGCGACCTCATCCTGCGGCCCGGCTTTCTGACCGCGGAGTATTTCGCCGGGCGCAAGTCGCGCTACATCGCGCCGCTGCGCCTGTTCCTCACATTCTTCGCGCTGCAGTTCTTCGCGTATTCCGTTTACAAACAGGTCGCGGTTTACCGCATCGACGCGCTCACGCAGATGGACCGGAGCGGGCGCCTCGAGCGCGTGATCGAGCAGATTGCGGCGAAAAAGCACATGTCCGTACACGCGCTCGAAGAGTCGATCAACGAGAAGTGGCATCACACGATTTCGTTGCTGCAGCTGTTGAACGTCGCCGGCCTCGCGCTCGTGCTCAAGATCCTGTTTCGGCGCCGCTACTACGGCGAGCATCTCGTCTACTCGGCGCACTACTTTTCGTTTCAGTACCTCGTGACGATCGTCTTCTGGCCGATTTACTTCTTCATCGGTATGCGTATGGGACCGCTGCAGTACCTCATGTCGCTGCTGACGCTCATCGCCTGGTTCTGGTGGATGTTCCAGGGGCAGCGGCGCTTCTACGATGCGACCGGATTCGGCGCCGCCGTCAAGTCCGCGGTCGCGTTCGCGGGCGGATACCTGATCAACTTCGGCATCATGATGGCCGCCTTCGCCTGGTCGTTCTGGCGCGTGCTGGCCGCACACTGATTCATTTGCGGCGCAGCACGCGACCCGGCAGCTGCCCGGTCATCCGTCCGTTCATCAGCACCGGTACGCCGTTCACGATCACGTGCGACATCCCTTCGGAGAAGTGATGCGGATCTTCGTACGTCGAGCGATCGCGCACGAGCAGCGGATTGAACACGGCGACGTCCGCCTTCATCCCGGCGCGCAGAATCCCGCGGTCTTTCAAGCCTGCGCGTGATGCCGCGAACGACGTCATCCTGCGCACTGCTTCTTCGAGCGTGAGCAGTTTTTCTTCGCGCACGTATTGCGACAGCACGCGCGTGAACGTCGCGTATGCACGCGGATGCGCGCCGCCGGAACGCAATGCTTCGACCACCGCACCGGAGTCCGATCCGAACGCAACCCACGGCTTGACCAGTACGGCTTTCATGTCGGCTTCGCTGAGCGAGAGAAAGATCGCGATCGGCGATCTCGTGTCGTTCTGGAACAACCGCAACACCGCCTCGGCCGCATCGACGTTCATCTCTTTCGCCAGTGCATCGAGACGCTGGCTCGGCGTGCCGCGGATGATGATCGACGACGCGCCGCCGTTCGCGAGTCTGCCCGCGCGCAACTCGTTCGCGACGCGTGCACGCGTGGCCGGATCGCGCAGGCGCTGCACGAACGCGGCATATCCACCTTCGAGCGCCCACGCCGGTACGATCGACGTGAGATCGGTGGACGTGGCGGTGAACGGATACATGTTCGCGGCAATGTCGACGCCGCTCTTCTGCGCGGCTTCGATCTTCGCGAGGATCGCCGGCATCCGTCCCCAGTTCGTCTGACCGCCGACTTTCAGATGGAAGATGTTGACCGGCACGCGCGCCTCGCGGCCGATGCGAATCGCCTCGTCGATCGCCGCGTCGATGCTGCCCGACTCGTTGCGCAGGTGCGTCCAGTACGAGCCGGCGACGCGCGCCATCGCGATCAGTTCTTCCGTCGTCGCGAGACGTCCGGGCGGATAGATGAGCGCGGACGACAAGCCGACCGCACCTTCATTCACCGCCTGCTGCGTGATGGCCACCATGCGCTGCAGCTCTTCGGCATTCGGCGCGCGATCGGCGTGGCCGAGGACCATTTCGCGCGGGTTGGCGGCTCCGATGTAGAAGGCGAAGTTGAGCGCACTGCCGCGCTGCTCGACGACTTGCATGAACTCGCCGAGCGTGCGCCATGTGACCGCGGGCCAGCCTTTCGGCTTCGTCCTCTCCATCTCCGCGGCCATCTCTTCGTTCTGGGGGCCGGGCGAATGTCCTTCGCCCGTGACTTCCGTCGTCACGCCCTGACGGATTTTCCCTTCGAGTTTCGGATCGAGCAGCACCGCCGCCTGCGAGTTGCCGAGGAGATCGATGAAGCCGGGAGTGACGACCTGATCGCGCGCATAGAGGATGCGCGCTGCGGTCTTGCCCTCTAGATTGCCGATCGCGGCGATCGTGTCGCCTTTGATGCCGACGTCGGCGCGCGTGCGCGCTGAGCCCGTGCCGTCGATGACTTCGCCGCCGAGGATCAGGAGGTCGAAATCGGTGTGGGCGTTTTTGGGCGCCGTTGCGCGTGCGCTGCTCGCCACGTTTGCGGGCGGCGCGGGGGCGCAGGCCGTTGTGATGATTGCGAGCGCGAGGATGCAGATTCGCATTGCGCGCGTTCGATGCGGCGCCCGTACCAGTATGGAGTGCGGCGACGCCAGTCGCCGCTCTTACTGCCGCGGCAGAGCCGCGGCGCCGGCGACTCGCGTCGTCGGCTTCCAAAGCGGTAGCTGGCGCTACCGCACTCCAAAATGCGACCGGACTCAGATCCGCGGGTCGCGCCAAAGTCCGACGACGCGTTTCCCGTAATCGATCGTCACAAGAAACCGCGACAGCAATCGATTGCCGACCCGCGCGCGCGAAACCGGCGCGTAGCGCACATCCGTCACGCCAAAGTCGCTGCCCGCGATTGCCACGCGCACACTGCCGCGCGAGTTCGTCTGCGACGGCAGCACCAGCGTGTCGGGACTCGTGGTGTCGACCACCGCCGCCACATTCGTCCCGTTCACGCTCACCTCGATCTGCGGCTCCGCGTCGTAGCGGTAGAGGGTCATGAGACCGGTGTGAATGCCTTCCTTCTGATACGTCACCAGACCCGCGCGATAGTCGATCGAAATCGCGCGATTGCCCCATGCATCCGCGCCGATGATGCCGTCGGCGACGCCGCCGAGGTCGAGGCGCGAGGGAGTGATGCGCATGGTTTCCTTTTCACTGATCTGCAGAACGTGCGGACCGTTCGGCACGAAGCGGGGATCGAGCACCGTGCGCGGCGCCGCGCTCGCGAGCAGAAAGCG
Source organism: Acidobacteriota bacterium (assembly GCA_030857085.1). Classification (GTDB taxonomy): domain Bacteria; phylum Acidobacteriota; class Thermoanaerobaculia; order Gp7-AA8; family Gp7-AA8; genus QHVT01. The sequence continues at coordinate 3,472 of JALYOB010000450.1, forward strand.
TCCCGGCTGATCGTTGATGTGCAGCGTCTGCAGCTCGATCAGATTGCGCTCGAGCGTGAACGCGAGGTTCACCTCCGTCGCAACCGTCGTCTTGCCCCACGGCAGAAAGCGCGAGCACGACAGCGTGAATAGTGTCAGGACGAGCGCGGTTGCTCGTGCCGTTGTTTTCGATAAGATTCGCATCCCTTTGTTGATCTCTTTGCGCGGGCGCACGTCGTGCGCTGGCCACCTCACCAGTAGCAACTTGGACGCCCGAAAGGAATGATGCATGTCCACTCTTCCCGAGTTTCGTAACGAACCGTTGACCGACTTCAACAAGCCGGAAAACAAAGCAGCCATGGATCTCGCCATCGCGAAGGTCCTCGGCGAGATCGGCCGCGAGCATCCGATCGTCATCGGCGGTGAGCGCATCACCGGTCTCAAGACGTTCAAATCGCTCAATCCCGCACACAAAGATCAGGTGGTCGGCCTCTTTCAGGAAGGCTCGGCCGAGCATGTCGAGCGCGCGATCGAAGTCGCGTGGAACGCATTCGAAAGCTGGAAGCGCGCGGGCGTGGAAGCGCACGCCGGTCTGTTGCTGCGCGCTGCGAAACTGATGCGTGAGCGGAAGCACGAGTTCTCCGCCGTGATGGTCCTCGAGGTCGGCAAGACGTGGGCGGAAGCCGATGCCGATACCGCCGAGGCGATCGACTTCATGGAGTTTTATGCGCGCGAGGCCATTCGCTACTCCGGCGAACATCCGGTCACGCAGATCGAGTCGGAAGAAAACGCGCTCGTCTACAT
>JALYOB010000451.1 GCA_030857085.1 Acidobacteriota bacterium
AACTAACACGGACTGTGTCGCGGAGGCTTGGCCTGCAAGCGGGGTCCGGGGCCCGCGGCCCCGGCCGCCGGAGGCCCCCCGTCGTCCCTCGCGCAATTCGCCAGACGCGGTATCCTCATCGAGCATGGGAGTCGAGTGGCAGAAAGACGCGGACGCGGCGCTGGCGGCGGCGAAAGAATCGAAGAAAGCCATCCTCTTCGACTTCAACGCCGCCCCTGTCTGAGGGCCGTGCGTCCGGCTGGAAGCCGAGACCTATCAGAACGACGAAGTCTCCGGGTTCATCCGCGAGTACTTCATCACCGTCGGTGTGAACATCAAAGAGCAGCCGCAGCTCTTCCGGCGCTTCGGCGCGATCTGGACGCCGACCGCAATCGTCCTCGACTCCGAAGGCAACGAACGCTGGCGCGTCGAAGGCTATCTGCCGCGCCCGGAGATGCACGCGCAACTCGCGCTCGCCGTTGCCCGCATCGCCGCGATGCAGAAAAAATGGGCGGACGCGGAAGCGCGCTACGCGAACATCGCGACGCAGTTCGCCGACACGACCGCCGCACCGGAAGCGATCTACTGGCGCGCCGTGAGCCGCTATCGCCACACCCGCGATCACGACGCGCTCGAGCAGATGGCGATCGAGCTGCGCGACCGCTTCCCGAACACGCAGTGGGCCATCAAAGGCTCCGCGTGGCTGCGTTAGCCGCAGCGGGGTCCGGCGCCCGCGGCCCCGGCCGCCGGAGGCCCCTCGTGGTCGTTCCTACCCCTGCCCCGTCTTATCCCGCTGCGTGTCGGGCGTCTGAACGTTCGGCTCCTGCGGATCGGCGGTCGTGTTGTTACGCGAGACCTGCGGCCCGCCCGGATGCAGCGGCTGCTGATCCGGCTGCGGCGACTTCGGCGAGCTCGGCGTCGGCTGATTGATCGTTCCCATACGTTTGCCTCCCGCCCGGACAATCTCAAGAACCGTTCCCGATCCTTGCATGCCGCGAGGGCATGATCCTGGCCTCGGCCGTCCTCGCAGCCATCACCTTCCAGCCTGTCGTGAGCGGAGTGCAGTCGCCGGTGGCCATCGCCCATGCCGGCGACGCGCGCATGTTCATCGTCCAGCAGAACGGCATCATCCGCGTCTACGACCCGCCGGCGCTCCGTCCCGAGCCTTTCCTCGACATCCGCACCCTCGTCTCTACCAACGCCAGCGAACGCGGCCTCCTCGGCCTCGCTTTCCATCCGGGGTATGCGGAGAACGGCTTGTTCTTCGTCGACTACACCGATCAGAGTGGCGATACGGTCGTTGCGCGATACACCCGCTCGGCCACTGATCCAAACCGCGCTGACGCATCCTCCGCGCGCACAATCCTGCACATCGGCCAGCCGTTCGCGAACCACAACGGCGGACAGCTGCAGTTCGGTCCGGACGGATATCTCTACATTGGGATGGGCGACGGCGGCTCGGGTGGCGATCCGGGCAACCGTGCGCAGGATCCTGCAGACCTCCTGGGCAAAATACTGCGCATCGACGTCAACGCCGAACCATACGCCATCCCGCCGACCAACCCCTTCGCCGGACGCAGCAGCGCGCGCGGAGAGATCTGGGCCACCGGACTGCGGAACCCGTGGCGCTTCTCCTTCGACCGCTCGTATGGCGACCTGTGGATCGCCGACGTCGGGCAGGGAGCATGGGAAGAGATCAACTTCCAGCCCGCGGCGAGCATCGGCGGCGAGAATTACGGCTGGCGGAAGATGGAAGGAACGCACTGCTTCACGCCCTCCACGAACTGCCGCGACGCCTCGATGGTTCTGCCGGTGATCGAATACGACCACAGCGAACATGCCTGCTCGGTGACCGGCGGCTACGTCTATCGCGGCACGGTCAGCAGGCGTCTGTACGCGAACTACATCTACGGCGACTTCTGCAACGGCCGCATCTGGGCCGCCTCGCACGACGCGAGCGGCGCCGTGGTCTCCCGCCTCCTCGCCGACACGAACTTTTTCATCAGCACGTTCGGCGAAGACGCACTAGGCGAGATCTACGTTGCCGACTACAACGGCGGCCAGATCTACCGCATCGTCGATGACGAGCCGCTGCCGCCGAAGCGGCGGTCTGCGGGGCATTAGGGGAACGACGGGGGGCCTCCGGCGGCCGGGGCCGCGGGCCCCGGACCCCGCTTGCAGGCCAAGCCTCCGCGACACAGTCGGTTGAGTTCGCACGAGTGTCGCGGAGGCTTGGTCTGCAGACGGGGTCCGGGGGCCGTGCCCCCGGCCGCCGGAGGCCCCCGTCGTCCCCCATAATCGCCACATGCGTGCGATTCGCGTGCTTCTCGTCGTGGCGATTGCGAGCTCCGCGTTCGCGCAGGGAGCGCGTTCGCTCTACTGGCGCGCGATCGACGTCGACGCGCGTCTCGATCGCGACGGCAAGCTGCATGTTCTCGAGCGGCAGTCGATCGTCTTCAACGGCGACTGGAACGGCGGCGAGCGCAGCTTCAAGGTGCGCGGCAACCAGCGCCTCGAGGTCAATCGCGTCATGCGCATCGAAGACGGGCGCGAGATTCCACTCACGCGCGGCGACCTCACCGCCGTCGATCACTGGGACACCACTTCGAGCAATGTCGTGCGCTGGCGCAGCCGCCGGCCGAGCGACCCGCCCTTCGCGAATCGCGAGCTCACCTACCTTCTCGACTACACGTATTCGAACGTCCTCGTCCCCGATGACGGAAACCACTTCATGCTCGACCACGACTTCGGCTTCGCCGATCGCTCCGGCGTCGTGCAGCGGTTCCATCTCCGTCTGACGTTCGATCCGATCTGGGGCGCAGACACACCGATCGAGATCGTGCGCACCGACCTGCGACCGGGCGACGGCGTGCCTGTGACGCGCGAGCTCACATACGGCGGCGCAGGTCAGCCCGCCGGCATCGATCGCCCGATCACGTGGCGGATCCTGCTCGCCGCGCTTGCATTCTTCGGCCTCTGCTTCTGGCTGCTCCTCAGCAACTTCCTCTCCGCCGAAGAGAGCGTGCAACGCTTTGCGCCAGTTGTGTCGCGCTTCGATCATGCGTTGCTGTCGCTGCCGCCCGAAGTCGCGGGCGCGGCGTGGGACGAGAGCGTCGGAGCGCCCGAAGTCGCGGCAATGCTCGCGCGCATGACGCAGGAGGGGAAACTCACGACGCGCATCGAAGGAGACACGCTCTACCTGCATCTCAACGCGCAGCGCGACTCGCTGCCGCCGTACGAACGCCGTCTCATTTCCGCGCTCTTCTACGACGGCGGCGACGACACGGATACGGAGTCGATCCGTTCGCATTACGCGGGCAGCGGCTTCGATCCGGCAACGACCATTTCCTCCGGCATCACGAAACAACTCGAACGGCTCCCCGACTGGAACGTGACGCGGAAGCGCTACAGCATCTGGCTCGACATCCTCCTCCTCTTTGCCGCCGCTGCCTTCCTCCTCTTTGCTGGTGCCACGCACGAAAGCGACCGCGTCGCCGCCATCACATGCGCGGCGATCACACTCTTCTTCTCCTTCTGCGCGTGCTTTGCCGCCGTGCGTTCCTCGAACGTGATCACCAGTGTCAGCGCCGCGCTCACCACGCCGCTGCTGCTCATGACGCTCGCCTCACTCCCGTTCCTCGCCGCCTGCATCACTGCACAACGTGCGGGCCTGCATGCGCCGGTGCTCTACGCGGCCGCCTCCTGGATCCTCACGTGGCTGAATCTCGTCCTCGACCTGCTGTGCATTCGCGAGACGCCGGCGAAGATCGCGTATCGCAAGCGGATCGCGGGCGCGCGGCAATTTCTTGTCGAACGACTTCAGCTTCCGCAGCCTGCATTCCGTGACGACCAGTTCCCTTATGTCGTTGCATTTGGCCTCAACCCGCAGGTCGATCACTGGTTCCGCCCCTTCAGCGAGGCGGGGAATTCGACCGGCCCCGACTCGGACCGCTTTTTGCCCGACGATCACTCTCCTTCGAGCGTCTCTGATCCCTCCCCCTCGTCGTCGTCACCTTCGTCGACGGACGGTGGCAGCTCGAGCTCGGGCGGCGGCGGCGGTGGTGGCTGGTGACCCGCCGTTTCGACTCCTTCGTCGCAGACCTCGGCAACATCGAAGTCAGCGACCGCGCCTGCAATCAGTTCTCACGCATCTCCGGCGAGCTGCAGTGGAACGCGATCCGCCGCCGCAATCTCCGCCTCTATCTCGAGCAGATGGAGCGCATCGCTCCGAAAATGCTGCTGATCGGCGAGGCGGTGAGCTATC
>JALYOB010000452.1 GCA_030857085.1 Acidobacteriota bacterium
CCTCCGCGACACTCGTGCGCATCCAACAGGCTGTGTCGCGGAGGCTTGGCCTGCCAGCGGGGTCCGGGGCCCGCGGCCCCGGCCGCCGGAGGCCCCTCGTCGTTCCCTGACGCCTGACGCCTACCGGTTCGCGTACTGCTTTTCGTAGTACGCCTTGTACTCCGCGCTCCGCTCCTTGATCGCGCGCCACCATGTCTGGTTGTCGACATACCAGCGCACCGTGCGATCGAGAGCCGCGTCGAAATCCGTCGTCATCCGGAAGCCGAGACCTTCGAGCTTCGACGTATCGACCGAGTAGCGGCGGTCATGGCCGACGCGATCGCCGACGCGGCGGATGAGCGTTTCCGGCTTGCCGGTGATCTCGAGAATCCGCTGCGTGATCTCGCGATTCTCCCGCTCGTTGCCGCCGCCGATGTTGTACACCTCCGAGTTCGTGCCGCGCTCGATCAGAAAGTCGATCGCTGCGCAGTGATCCTCGACGAAGAGCCAGTCGCGAATGTTCTTACCGTCGCCGTAGAGCGGCAGCGGCTGATCATCGATCGCGTTCGTGACGAAGAGAGGGATCAGCTTTTCCGGATATTGGTAAGGCCCGAAATTGTTCGAGGCGCGGGTGATGATCACCGGCATCCCGTACGTCTGCGCGTACGCATACGCCATGCGATCGCCGCCCGCTTTCGACGCGGCGTACGGGTTGCGCGGATTGAGCGCGTCCGTCTCCGTGAACGAACCGCTCTCGATCGAGCCGTACACCTCATCGGTCGAGACCTGCACGAAGCGCTTGAGGTTCGGCGCGTTCTTCTTCGCCTCCTCGAGCAGCACCAGCACGCCGTGCACGTCCGTCTGAATGAACGTGGCCGCTTCAATGAGAGAGCGATCGACGTGCGTTTCCGCGGCGAAATTCACGACCACGTCCACGCCGCTGCCGTCGACGCCCTTGTACGCATCCGCGACAGCTGCGGGATCGGCGATGTCGCCGTGCACGAAGCGGTAATTCTTCTTCCCCTCGTATTCGGCGAGGTTCTCGCGGATGCCCGCGTAGGTGAGTTTGTCGAGGTTCACGACCGCGGCGTCGTCGCCGTATTTGTTGAAGAGATAGCGAACGAAGTTCGATCCGATGAAGCCGGCGCCGCCGGTGACGAGATAGCGCATGAAGGAGTCCGATCGGTGTCAGGAAATGCGCGCTGCAGAAGGGGTTCCGCGAAGCGCGCGCGAATCCTACTAAAATCCCGCTCCCAATGCGCGCCGCGGCCAGGAAGGAGTTTCGGGAGTTGTTTCGTCTGGCCGCGCCGCTCGCGGCCGCGCAGGCCGGCACGCAGCTCATGGGTCTCGTCGACGTCGCCGTCCTCGGCCGCCTCGGCGCACGCGAAATCGCCGGCGCGGGACTCGCCAATGCGATCTTCTTCGCCTTCTCCATCCTCGGCACCGGCGTGGTGATGGGCGTCGATCCGCTGATCTCCCAAGCCGTCGGCGCAGGCGATGCGCTGCGCGCGCGGCGCGTGTTCTGGCAGGGCTTGTGGCTCGCGCTCTGCGTCACGGGCGTTCTCACCCTTCTGCTGATTGTGGCCGTCATTGCGATGCCTTACCTCGGGTCGCAGGAAGAGCTGGTCGGCCCGGCGCGCACCTATCTGCTCGTGCGCATCATCGGCCTCCTCCCCTTCATCGCCTACATCGTCGCGCGGTCGTATCTGCAGGCGAACGGCGTGACCAGGCCGCTGCTCGCTTCCATGCTCATCGCCAACGTATTCAATCTTGGCGGCGACATCCTGCTCGTCTTCGGCGGCAGCGTGCTCCCGGCGTGGACCGGCCCATTGCGCAACATCCCCGCGTATGGAGTGGCGGGAGCGGCGATGGCGACAGTGCTCTGTACTTTGCTGCAACTCGGCATTGCGCTCTGGGCCATCGATCGCATTCGGCTCCCCGAGCGCGTCGATCATCAATGGGACGGCGCTGAAGTCGCCCGCGCGGCGACAGTCGGATTGCCGCTCGGCCTGCAGATGGGAGCAGAAGTGGGGATCTTCGCGCTCGTGGGCGTGCTTGCGTCGCGGCTCGGAACGTTGCATCTGGCCGCACACCAGCTCGTGATCGGCATCGCCTCGTTCACCTTCACGGTCGCGTTAGGCGTGGCGGCGGCGGGGTCGGTGCGCGTCGGCATCGGCATTGGAGCGCGCAACGTGCGCGCGACGCGCATCGCCGGCGGCGTCGCATTCGTCGGCGCCGTCATTGTGATGGGGATCAGCGCGTTGTCGTTCGCACTCTTCCCCCGCGCGATCATGCGCCTGGTGACCGATCAGGAGAACGTGATCACGACCGCATTACCGCTGATGCTCGTGGCAGCCGTCTTTCAATTGTCGGACGGCATTCAAGCGGTGGGCGCGGGCGTCCTGCGCGGCGCGGCGGATACGAAGTTCGCGTTCTACGCAAACCTGGTGGGCCACTGGCTGGTCGGCCTCCCCGTCGCCCTCTTTCTCGGCTTTCACCAGCAACTGGGCATTGTGGGATTGTGGTGGGGATTGTGTGCGGGATTGACGGTCGTGGCGGTGCTGCTGTTCGCCAGATTCGAGCGCTTGTCGCGCACCGAAATCGCCGCGCTTTAGGAGCAGTGGCCCTGACTTACGACGCGGCATCGCCCCTCACCCGGCGCTACGCGCCACCCTCTCCCCGCGAGCGGGGCGAGGGGAAACGAGGCAGGTAGGCCGAAGGGCGGATGAGGGGCGGTGGCAAAGCCACCCGCACCTGATCAGTAAATGTTCCAGACCCGCGTCAGATAGTCGCTGAACGTCAATACGAACAGCACGCCGAGCCAGAGGAACGAACAGATCACCACAATCCACGTCAGGCGCGGCGAGTGGATGACGTGCATGAACCAGAGGATGACCAGCGTCGCCTTGAGGATGGCGATGGACATGGCCACCACCGTGTTCAGTGCGCCGAGGTCGATGCGGGAGACCCAGACCGTGAGGACGGTCAGGATCATCAGCGCGAAGAAAATGACGAAATACGACACCAGCGACGACTGATGGTGCGGCGCGGCGTGTCCGGTATGAGTCTCGTGATCCGGGTGATGAGCCATGCGAATTCCTCAGACGAGATACAGCAGCGGGAAGAGGAAGATCCAGACGATGTCGACGAAGTGCCAGTACAGACCCATGATCTCCACGGGGCCGTAATACTCGGGACCGAAGTCGCCGCGCATCGTTCTCTTGATGAACCAGAGCAGCAGGCCCGCGCCGATGATCATGTGCAGCGCGTGCAATCCGGTCATGACGAAATAGAACGTCATGAACAGTTCGACGCCGCGCGTCAGTTGCGGGTTGTCTTCCTGGACGTGGGTGAACATCGTCCCGGGGAACAGACCCTCATGAATGTGCTGCGAGTACTCGTAGCCTTTGACGCCGACGAACACCCCGCCTAACAACAGCGTCAGGACGAGCATAAGCGCGGTGAATTTCCGCTTGGCTCCCTGCGCGCCCCACACCGCAAGCGCCATGGTCAGCGAGCTGCCGATCAGGACGATCGTATTCGCCGCGCCGATCTGCCAGTTCTGATGCTTCGACCCCGCGTGCCACGCGTCCGGATACATCTCGCGGTAAATAAAGTACGCGCAGAAGATGCCGCCGAAGAAGAGGATTTCCTGCGCGACGAAAAACCACATACCGAGGGTCGAGGCCTCGTGCTGCTGGCTCAGATCCTCGAAATGGTGCTGGAGGAATGGATGGTGGTGGCCGTGCCCATGCGGCTCGCCCGCATGCTCGGCGCTGTGACTCAGCGTCACATCAGACATTCTGAGTCTCCTTCATCGCCTTGAGGAAGGCGGGATAATCATAAGCATCCCACGTCACGACCGGAGTCTCATGGAAGTTTTCTTTCGGCGGAGGCGACGTCGTGGCCCATTCCAGACCAACGGCGCCCCACGGGTTCGCACCCGCCTTGCGGCCGAACTTCCATGACCAGGTGAGGTAAATCATCGGCAGGAGGTACCCGACCGCGAGGACAGTGGCGCCTGCAGTCGACAGAACGTTCAATACCTGAAATTCAGGCGCATACGCGTGATAGCGGCGCGGCATGCCGACATAGCCGACCAGGAACTGCGGGAAGAAGGTCAGGTTGAAGCCGACGAACACGAGCAGCGCGGACAGACGGCCCCACCACTCCGGATACATACGGCCGGTGATCTTCGGCCACCAGTAGTGAATGCCGGCCATGTAGCCCATGATCGTTCCGCCGACCATGATGTAGTGAAAG
>JALYOB010000079.1 GCA_030857085.1 Acidobacteriota bacterium
CGCCGTTGCCGGTGTTGTCGGTGTTGTTGGCCGTGTTCGGATCGAACTGCGTCGCCGTGGCGGTCGCGCTGTTGTCGAACGCGCCGTTGGCGTTGATGGTCGCGGTGACGGTGATGGTGACGTTCGCGCCCACGGCGATGCTGGGGATCGTGCACGACAACGCCGAGCAGCCGCCGCCGGTGACGTTGGTAATCGTGAGATTTGTTGGCGTGTCCTGGACCAGCACGTTCGTCGCGGTCGACGGACCCGCATTCGCGACCACGATCGTGTAGCTGATCGACTGGCCCATGGCGTACGGACCGGCGGTGTTCAGCGTCTTTGTGAGCGACACGTCGGCCGAGGGAGCGGCCGGGCCGTTGACGGTCACGGAATCGGAAGGCGACGTCACGCCGTCGGCGGAAGCCGTGGCGACGTTCGTCACCGAGCCGGCGGTGACATCGGCGCCGGTGACCGTGTAGGTCGCGGTGCAGGTGACGGACTCGCCCGGATCGAGGAAGTTGTCGAGATCGCCGACCGTCGTCGTCGACGGGCAGCTCACCGTGACGCGGTTGTCCGCGACCGTGACCGGACCAGCGAGCGGCGCGAAGCCGGTGTTGCTGACCAGATAGCTGTAGTGAATCAGGTCGCCTGCCGTCGCGTACGAGGTCTCCGTCGCCGTCTTGTCGAGCGTGAGGCCGGTCGTGGCGTAGATCGCGGTGTCATTCCGCGACGTGTACGGCGCGGCGTTGTACGTGCCGCTGGCGCTGGCGATGTTCGGGTGGGAGCCGGAGGCCGTGGTGACCGGGCCGACCACACAGGTCACGATGTGATTCTCGTTCGCGGCCACGGCGACCGGAAGGGTCATGCCGGCGAAGCTCGCGTTGCACGAGGAAACGTCCAGCGTGTTGTCGGTGATGGTGACGTTGGTCAGCGGCACGTCGCCCGTGTTCTCGAGCGTGAACCGGTAATAGACCGGCGTGCCGCTGGTGATCGCGTCGAACGAGCGCCAGGGGCCGCTGCTGCTGGTCGAAACTTCCTTGAGCAGACCCACCGACGGATTGGGCGACCCGACCGTGAGTGCGGCGCTCGCCGTGTTGCCGTTGATCGTCTGCGCGTTGACGACGTACGAGACGTTGCCGCTCGTGTTGTTGTACGTGCCGGTCGTGGAGGCCGTGACGTCGACGGCGACGGTGCACGTGCCGCCCGCGGCGATGGAGCCTCCGGTGAAGGAGATCGATCCCGCCCCGGCCGCGGGTGAGAAGACAGGCGCGCCGCAGCCGGAGGTCGACGCGTTCGGTGTCGCCGCGACGGTCATCGCGCCCGGCGAGGCCGGGAAGGTGTCGGCAAATGCGACGCCGCTGATGGCGTCGTTCTGATTCGGGTTGGTGATGGTGAAGACCAGCCGCGAGGTCGCGCCGGCCAGAATCGGGCTGCTCAGGAACCGTTTCGCGATCGCGGGCGGCTGCAATGCCGTCAGCGTCGAGGAGCCGGTGCTGGTCGTGTTCGTACCGCTCTCGGTCGTGGAGACGAAGCCGGTGACGTTCGTGTGCGGGCCGGCGGTGGTGGCGGTGACCGCGACCGATGCGGTGCAGGAGCCGCTCGCCGGGATGGTTCCACCGGAGAACGTCAGCGAGGTCGCGCCGGCAGCCGGCGCCCACGTCGCGCCAGCGCAGGTGGTCGTGGCATTCGGCGTGGCCGCGACCTGCACGCCACTGGGCAGCGAGTCGGTGAAGGCGGCGCCGGTCAACTGCTGCGTGTTCGGATTGGTGAGCGTGATCGTCAGCGTCGAAGTGCCGTTGACGGCGATCGGCGTCGGCGAGAACGACTTGGCGATGGTCGCGTTCGAGGCGGCATGGCACCCGGTGAAGGCGATGTCGTCGAGATTGAGCGACGCGCCCTGCGCATCAGAGTTCGCACCGGTCGGCGTCATGCGGACGGCCGTCGTGCGCGGCGAGGCGGACGTGGTGCCGGTCACGGACGAGAGGTCGATGGTGTATTGCGTAAAGGCCTGCGCCGGACTCGTGATCGTCGCCGCGGGCAACGGCGTGAATCCGCCGCCGTTCGTGGACACGGAGAACGCCACCGAAGTCGGACCGTTCGCCGGACTCGGGTTGGCCATCCAGAACGTGAGCTTCACGTTGCTGTAGTTCGTCGTGTCGACCGAGAAGGTGAGGGTATTGCCGTCATTCTTGTAGCCGTACGTCTGCCACGAGGCCGTGTCGTTGTGACCGGCCGCGGCGATCTGCGTGTCCGCGGGGATGGAGGCGGCAAGCGTGGCGGCCGAGACGTCGGCCGCGCGCGTGAGTGTTGGCGGATTCGTGCTGCCCGGCGGCACACTCGTCGATGCCAGGGTGACGTTGCACACGCCGGTGCCCGCGGGCGGCGCGGAGTTGACCGTGAGGTTGGCCGTCGCCGTTTTGCCGGTGTCGACGGAGCCGACGAAGAGGTGGTTGGTGGTGTTCGTCGACGTGCCGGTGGAGGCGGGCGTCGTCACATCGACCTTGATGACGCACGAGCCGCCGCCGGCGACGGTGCCGTTCGCGAAGCTCAGCGAGGTCGAGCCGGCGACTGCCGTCAACGTCGGCGTGCCGCAGCCGGAGGTCGAGGCGTTCGGCGTCGCGGCCACGGTCATGCCGGCGGGAAGCGGATCGGTGAAGTTGTAGCCGCTCAGCGCGTCGCCGTTCGGATTCGTGAGGGTGATGGTGAGCGTGGCGGTGCTGCTCACCGGCGCCGGGTTCGGAGTGAACGCCTTGCTGATGCCGGCGCTGGTGGGATCGATGATGTTGGCGATGCGCGCGCCGGTGCTGAAGTCGGCGTTGTAGTGATAGCTGCTGCCGGAGAAGTCGTAGAGGAGCGTGTTCAGCGTCTGCGACGTACCGCCGCCGCTGAGTATCGTGACGTTGTAGGTCGTGACGACCGTGCTGCCGCCGGCTTTGAAGTCGCCGCCGGTGCAGGAGCGATACGTCGGGCTGTTCGGATCGGCGTCCCAGCCGCAGGCATTCGCATAGAGCTTGTCGTTGGGATTCGGGACATACGGCGAGTTGTCCGCCGAGTACGTCGTCGACACGCTGTTGATCCGGAAGATCGTGTTCGGCAGGTTGATGAACGCTTCGAACTGGTTGTAGCCCTGCGTGGCCGTGCCGCCATCGAGCTCGATGAGGTAGGTGCCGCCGACGAGGAGGCTCATCGAGCCGCCCGCCGGGACGGACGTGAGATTCCCCGGCGTCGTGCCGTACTTCACGCCGGTGATGGAGTTGCGGTTCTGCGAGATGAGGTGCTCGACGTAGAGCTGCCGCGGCCGCGGCGAGGAGTAGGTGCCGGTGGAATCGGTCGCGGTGAGGTGATAGCTGCGCGTCGTGTCGTACGCACCGGCGACGGGCGTGACCTCGACCTCGAAATAGGCGTCGGCGCAGCCACCCGCGGCGATGGAGGGGAGGGTGATGGTCGAGGGTGAGCCGGGCCGGAGGTCGACGTTCGCGTTCACGCTGTCCCAGTTGAACGTGACGCTGACGTTGGTCGTCGCGACGCTACTGCAGACGCGGTAGCCGACCGGGAAGTCCCGCGGCCCGGAGGTGGGACTGTTGGAGTCGAGGCCGATCACGTCCCACGTAATCGGCGTGACGGTCAGAGCCGCCTGCGCCGCCGCCGCAAAGAACATACAGGGAAGAAGACAGACGGCAAACAGGGAAATACGGCGCGAGCTCATACAGGGCTCCTCCAGACACAAAACGGATTTAGATATGTCGCGCATTGTGCGTGCTCTGCCGTATGCGCACAATCACGCCGCGTGAAACTTTCGTCAGATCTGCGCGAAATCGGCGATTCACACGCGCAGCGGCGAACGTGCGCCGCAGCGGGCGGTACAATGAACGCTCTTCAGCACCAGTCGAACAACATGCGAATCGAATCCGTCCGGTGGAAGGTAGGCGACGGCTGGAATCGCCGTCCCGGCGAAGGGAGCGAAGCGCAGCTCGTCCTCGCCTTCGCGAGCACCACGGCCTGTGCGATCGGCGAGCCGTTCGAGGATCTCGCCGCCGCCTATCCTCGCGCTGCAATCATCGGTTGTTCGACCGCGGGTGAGATTTTCGACACGCAGGTCACCGACGAATCGGTCTCCGTCGCCGCGATCGAGTTCGACAGGACGCGCATCGTCTGCGCGCGCGAGCCGATCGAAAAGCCGTCCCAGAGTTTCGCGGCCGGAGCGCGACTTGCCGCAGCGCTGCCGCACGAGGAGCTCGTGCACGTCCTCGTCTTCTCGGAGGGGCTGCGGGTCAATGGTTCGGAGCTCGTGAAAGGTCTGGCCAGCGCGCTCCCGCCCCACGTCACCGTCACCGGCGGACTCTCCGGCGACGGCCATCGCTTCGGACGCACCTACGTCATCTGGGATGGCAGACCCGAGGAAGGAAGCATCGTGGCCTGCGGGCTGTACGGCTCTTCGATTCGCGTCGGCTACGCATCGCTCGGTGGCTGGGACTCGTTCGGCCCGGAGCGGCTGATCACGAAGTCCGTGCACAACGTTCTCTATGAGCTCGACGGCCGCTCTGCCCTCGAGCTCTACAAGCAATACCTCGGCGATCACGCCGCCGCTCTTCCGGCTTCCGGCCTTCTCTTCCCTCTCAGCCTCCGCACCTCGCCCGGCGATCCGCCGGTCGTGCGCACCATCCTCGCGGTGAACGAGGCGGACCAGAGCATGACCTTCGCCGGCGACGTGCCGGTCGGCGCGTATGCACGGCTGATGAAGGCGAACTTCGACCGCCTGATCGACGGCGCGGCGGGTGCGGCGCGCGTGAGCCAGGGAGCGCTCGGCAGCGGCTCGCCCGATCTCGCCCTCCTCATCAGTTGTGTCGGACGGAAGATGGTTCTGCAGCAGCGGGTTGAGGAGGAGGTCGAAGGCGTCCGTGACGTCGTCGGCGACCGCACCGTCCTCACCGGCTTCTATTCGTACGGCGAGATCTCGCCGTTCACGCCCAGCGCGCGCTGCGAGCTTCACAACCAGACCATGACCATCACCACGTTCTCCGAGCGATGAGCGGCGCACCGACCATCAGCGGGCTGCACACGCTGCTGCTGCGGCAACTGCGGAAGCACTTTCCGGTCGGAGAGCCGGAGACCTCTGCGGACTTCATCGAGGCGGTCAACAGCGCCTATTACCAGTTCGACGACGACCGCCGCATGCTCGAACGCTCGCTCGAGCTCAGCTCGCAGGAGCTGATCGAAGCGAATAACGAGCTGCGCGCGATCTTCGAGGCGCTGCCCGACATCGTCCTGCGCGTCGACCGCACGGGTCGCGTCCTGGAGATGAAATCGGCGACCGCACGCGATCCGCACGGCTGCCTTCCGCCGGCGGACGATTTCCTGCGGGCGATCGGAGAAGTCGTGCAGCGGAAGGCAACGACCGGCATCGAGTATTCGATCGGGTCGCGCGACGCCATGCGCCACTTCGAGGCGCGTCTGGTGCCGCTGCCGCAACGCGACGAGCTGGTCGTGCTGATCCGCGACATCTCCGACCGCAAGCGCGCCGAGGAAGAGTTGAAGCACAGCTTGTCGGTGCTGCGGTCGACGTTCGATTCGACCGCGGAAGGCATTCTCGTCATCGATGCGGCCGGCCGCATCGCCTCCTGGAATCAGCGCTTCACGCAGATGTGGCGGCTGCCGGAAGACGCGCTCGAGGCGCGCGATCGTGCACGCGTGCTCGCCTGCGCGGCCGAGCAGCTCGTGAATCCGCAGGAGTTCCTCGACCGCGTGCGCGAGCTCTATGGCGGCGACCCGCTTGCGGAGAGCCTCGACATCATCCATTTCAAGGACGGCCGCGTGCTGGAGCGCTACACGATTCCGCAGCTCCTCGACGGCGTGCCGATCGGCCGCATCTCCAGTTTCCGCGACATGACCGCGCGCTACGCGGCGGAGCAGCGGTTGCTGCATGACGCGATTCACGACGGCCTCACCGCCCTCCCCAATCGCACGCTCTTCATGGACCGCCTCGGGCAGGCCATTCGTCATTCGAAGCGGCATCTCGACCATCAGTTCGCGCTGCTTTTCGTCGACGTCGATCGCTTCAAGCTGGTCAACGACTCCCTCGGCCATCTCGTCGGCGACGAGCTGCTGATCGCGATCGCCGCGCGCGTTCGCGATGCCGTGCGTCCGGGCGATACGGTTGCGCGACTCGGCGGCGACGAGTTCACGATTCTTCTCGAAAGCATCGACAAGCCCGAGGACACCGCGATCGTTGCGGAGCGCATCCAGCAGATCATCTCCGCCCCCTTCCGCGTGCGCGAGCACGAGATCTTCACCACCGTCAGCATCGGCATCGCCGTCAGCGCGCCGCATTACCAGACCGCGGAGGAAATGCTGCGCGACGCCGACATCGCCATGTACCGCGCGAAAGCGAACGGACGCGCCGGATACGAGGTCTTCCAGCCGGGCATGCACAGCACGGCCGTGGCGCTGCTGCAGCTCGAGAACGACCTTCGCCGCGCCGTCGGCCGCGACGAGCTGGTGCTGCATTACCAGCCGATCGTGAATCTCGAAGACTCGCGCATCATCGGCTTCGAGGCGCTCGTGCGCTGGAATCACCCGCAGCGCGGTCTCATCTATCCCGCCGAGTTCATCCCTCTGGCCGAGGAGACGGGGCTCATCGTGCACGTCGGCCGCTGGGCTTTGTTCGAGGCGTGCGCGCGCATGGCGCAGTGGCAGGAGACCTTTGGGCGTCCCGACCTGGCGATGAGCGTCAATCTCTCCGGCCGCCAGCTCGCGCAGCCGGGATTCGTCGCAGACGTCGAGCGCGTGCTGCGCGAAACGGCGCTGCCGCCGGAGACGCTCTGTCTCGAGATCACCGAGACGGTGCTGATGGAGAACAGCGACCGCGCCGCCGCCTCCATCGGCCGCCTCCGCGACCTCGGCGTGAAGGTGCACATCGACGACTTCGGCACCGGCTATTCGTCGCTCAGTTACCTCCACCGCTTCGCCATCGACACGCTGAAGATCGACCGCTCGTTCATCAGCCACGTGACCACGGGCGACGAGAGCATGGAGATCATCCGCACGATCACCACCCTCGCCGGCAACCTGAAAGTGCCGGTGATCGCGGAAGGCGTCGAGACCGAGATCCAGCGCGCACAACTCCTGGCATTGGGCTGCCAGTCCGCGCAGGGCTACCTCTTCTCCATGCCGGCCGACGAAGCGGCGGTGCGAACGATGATCGGCTCGGGCCGCGTGCCGGGCACGCGGCCGCGGATGCGCGAACGTAGCTGATCGGGCTCTGGCTCGATCTCACACGCCGCCGCGAGATCACCGGGACGGTGCTGATCCGCTCGTTCTTCAGCCACCTCACCAGTGGCGCGACAGCAGATCCCATCCCGTCAACCCCGCTCCCGATCGCGTGAAGTCGCTCCGCGCTGGAGTGAGTCTCGGCTGGAGGACAGTGAACTCGCTCCACGATCGAGTGAGTCTCGCCGGAAGGACAGTGAACTCGCTCCACGATGGAGTGAGTCTCGCCCCGAGGACAGTGAATGCGATCGCGGATCGGGTGAGTCTCGCTCCGGGGACAGTGAATGCGACCGTGGATCGAGTGAGTCTCGCGTGGAGGACAGTTCACTGGCCCGCAGGCGCGGTTCCGGACTCAGAACCGCCAGCCGAGCATTGCCTCGACCGACACTCTCGCCTCTCCCCCACCCTTGCCGATCGCCGCACGCGCCTCGGCAGTCGCGCGGGCGCCGAGGTTGAGGCGCGTTTCGAACGCGATCTCGCGCGAGCGGAGGAGTGCGAGGTCGGAGGTGCTGCGCAGTTCGTCGCGGGCGGAGCCGCGGCCAGCGCGGATGCCGACGTATTCGGTTCCTCCATCGCCGAAGTAGCGGCGCGCACCAAGGAAGCCGGAGGTGTCGCCGGTATCGGCGTGGAAGCCGCGTGCGGTGAAGAGCCAGTTGCCGCTGTATTTGCTGATCGAGGCGGTGAGGACGTTGACGTCGTCGTCGAAGTGAAGCCAGCGGTCGCCCAGCGATGCTTCCCAGCCAGTGCCGAAGCCCTGAAACCATTCCGCGCCGAGGCGGAGGCGGGGGTAGAGCGAGTGTTCGGTTGCTGCTGCCGCCGCGGCGTAGAGATACGCGCGATCGGTCAGGCGCGGATACGCCTCGGCTTCGAACTGCGTGTCCGACGCGCCTCCGCGCGTGGCGTGCGCGACGCGGCCGAGGAACGTGGCGGCGCGGGTGCGATGCCGCAGCGAGACCATCGCCTCGCGCCAGTCGGGAGCGTCCTCGTAGCCATCGAGACGAAAGCCCGCCTGCGCTTCGTTCGGCAGCGCCGCTGGCGCGTGCGACCAGCGCTCGACGTTCGCCAGCGCCGCACGCGCGTCGGCATTGTTCGGGTCATGCGCGAGCACCGCATTCAACTCCGTGCGCGCGCGGGCGAACTGCTGCTGCCACGCCAGCACGGTTCCAAGCAGCGTTCGCGCATCATCGTCCTCCGGATGCGCAATGAGGCGCGACTCGAGAATGGCAACAGCCTCCGCGCGCTGACCGGCGATGGCAAGCGTCCGGGCGCGCGCGACAGGATCGTCATTCGATGCTGCCGGTTGCTGCATCGCGAGGAGTGCCGAAAGGAGCAGAACGGCGGCGGTCATGCGCGCCTCGTCGAGCAAAAAATCATCCAGGAGGACTCCCGAAGCCGCGGCGCTCCATCGCGCCCCAGCCCTTCTTGCCGCGCAATCCGTCGATCAGTCCGCGCGTGCGCCAGAGCGTCAGCAATTGCCGGAACCCGAGGTTCTCCACGATCGCGGCGATGAAGAGACGTGCAACGTCGCGCGGTGCGGGATAGCGGCGCTGCGTCAGCTCTTCCAGCGCCACCGCGCTCGTGGAGAGCAGAATCCCGAACAGCACCGAGACGATGAAGAAGAGCAGCGCCACGTGCGGTGCGATGAGGCCGAAGATCACGCCCACGATCGTGAGCACGTACCCGAGCAACTCCACCGCCGGCCCGAGCATCTCGAAGAACAAAAAGTACGGCCAGGCGAAGAGGCCGAAGATGCCGTAGCGCGGATGGAACAGCATCCCGCGATGCAGCCAGAGGCTGTCGACCGTGCCGCGCTGCCAGCGGTTCCGCTGCCGCCGCAGCACGCGCAGCGAGTCGGGAACTTCCGTCCAGCAGACCGGCTCGGGAACGAAGGTGATGCGGTAGTCGCGGCGCTTTTCACGCGCAATGCGATGCAGCCGCGCGACGAGCTCCATGTCCTCGCCGACCGTCGAGGCGAGATAGCCGCCCGCTTCGACGACCGCACGCCGTGAGAAGACACCGAATGCGCCGCTGATGATCGCCAGCGCATTGAGAAAGCTGAACGCCACGCGTCCGCCGAGAAAGGCGCGCAGATATTCGACGGCCTGAAACAGCGGAAGCGGACGCGATGGCGCGCGCACGTCGACGACGCGGCCTCCCTCCACGCGGCAGCCGTTCACGACCCGGATGATGCCGCCGGAAGCGAGCGTGCGCGCGTCGTCGAGAAACGGTTTGACGACGTACAGCAGTGCGTCCTCTTCAATCAGCGAATCCGAGTCGACCGCGCAGACGAGCGGCGCGCGCGCGACGTTGATGCCGGCATTCAGCGAGTCCGCCTTCCCGCCGTTTTCTTTGTCCACGACGACGAGGCGAATCGGATCGCGCGACTCGTAGATCGCGCGCACCGGCTGATGCGGCAGCTCGCCCGACGCGACGCGGCCGGATCGATACAGCCGGAACTCGTCGATCAGGATCTGCAGCGTGTCGTCCTTCGAGCCGTCGTTGATCACGATCACCTCGTGATGCGGATAGCGCAACCCGAGCATTGCCCGCACGCTTTCGCGGCAGGTCGCAGCTTCGTTGAATGCAGGCGCGAGCACCGCGACGTGCGGCAGCAGCGGCGAGCGCAGAAGCGCATCGCGATCGGCGCGCGACAGCGTGTCCCGTCCGCGCCGTAACGCGAAGAAGCCGATCAGCATCAGCATCAGGTAAAGGACGTTGATCGCGGCGACATAGACGATCAGCGAGGCTTCGACATAGTTGAAGACGCGGATGAAGAGCGGCCACCAGCTCACGCGATCTCCAGCCGCCCCACGGCCGCCTTTTCCACCGCCTCGAACGCAAACGCCGCCGCGCGTGCGGCACCGGCAGCAACGGCTTCGCGCAGCACCTCGTGCGCACCGAGCTGCGCGAGCGCAAACGCCGACGCGCGCGCAACTTCGTCGTCTTCATCAGCGATGTTCCGCGCCAGCGCGCCCGCCACACCAGTAACACCGAGTTGCGCAGCCGCGACTGCCGCGGCGCGTCGCACGGCCGCATGATCGTGCCGTGCAGCGGCGGCAATCGCGTCTGCCAGTGCATTCGGCTCGAAGCCTGCGGCGACATACGGCAATGCCAGCAGTGCGCGCGATCGCACCGCAGGCTCGCTGCTCGCGAGCAGCAATGTGAATCCCGGCACGCGCGTGTTGCGCTTCCACGCGACGAGCATGTCGAGCGCCGCGATCGCGATCGCACGATCGTCGCTGCGCAGTGCATCGATCAGCTCCCGCTCCGCAAGTGCACCCGCCAGCGGCTCCAGCTCCTCGGTCACGATCGCGCGCACCAGCAGCGACGCCCGCGCCGCCAGCGCGATCGCGGCCGCGTACTGCCCGTCGCGGATGTACGTGCGCGCGCGATCGATCTCTTCGTCCGAGGAGCGTCCTTCGATGCCGAGCCGCTCGGCCAATGCGGCGATGCGCGCCTGCGGCTCGCCCATCGTGACCGCAAGCGTATCGAGCACCGCCTGCCGCAGTTCACGCCGCGCGCGGCGCTGCAGTTCGAGAATGCGCGCGGTCTGATCGACGCCCACCGAGTGCAGCGCCACCGCCTCCGTCACTTCACCGCCGATGCGTTCGGAACGCCGCGCGCGCACCACATTCCGCTGCCGGCGCGCGAACACGATCGCGAGCGCGATGAACGTCGCTGCGACCTGAACGACTGCGAACGCGATCGCGATTGCGATCGGCACGAACTCGATGCGCGGCCCGACGAACCAGCGATGCGTGAGCGCGATTGCCGCGACGTAGCACGCAAGCGCAACGAGGGCCTGCATCCAGACGGCGGTGCGGTTCATGAGGCGGCGCGCACGAGACGCTTCACGCGCGCGAGGAGCTCCATCGGATTGAACGGCTTGACCACGTAGTCGTCCGCGCCGAGGGTGAAGCCGCGGAGGACGTCGTGCTCCTGCTGCACGGAGGTGAGCATCAGCACCGGAATGTCCGCGGTCTCGGAAGCGCCGCGCAGCGCGGTCAGCACCTCGAAGCCGTCGAGGTACGGCATGTTGACGTCGAGCACCATCGCGTCAGGGTGCAGCTCGCGCGCGAGCTCCAGCGCGCGTTTGCCGTTGGGCGCGACCTCGCACGACATGCCCGCCTGCGTGACGACCGCGCGCACGATGGCAGTGGTGGTCGGGTCGTCGTCGGCCGTGACGATGAGCGGCGTGGCCGCGGCCGCGCGAACGTCGCGGCGCTCGGCCGGCGTGAGC
>JALYOB010000453.1 GCA_030857085.1 Acidobacteriota bacterium
GGCGCGAGATGACGCAGGCCGAAGTGGCCAGGGCAGTTCGCGAAGAGCTCAACGGGCAGATCAGCCAGTCGTATCTGTCGCAGCTCGAGAACGGCTCGCGCACGCACATGACCAGCAACACGCGGCTGCTGCTCGCGAGGCTGTTCAAAGTGCATCCGGGACATCTCGTCGACGATCTCGACGAAATGCCGCCGCTGCGCATGCGGCCGCGCCGCGAACTGGATGACAAGCTCGATCTCTGGCTCATCGAAGGAGCGGAAGACTTTGCAGAAGACCGTGCGCTCAGCGAGGCATTGCTCGCGATCGCGAAGCACGAGCACTCACGCGAGTGCCTGATGCTGCTCGCGTCGATCGTCGAGAACCGCGCGCTCATCGACCGCCTCACCGAGGCGTTCGTGCCGGCGCCGCAGCCCGTGCGCAGAAAGCGCCGCGCCTGAAGGAGAACTCATGACTACCGTGTTCGTCGTCTGCTTCGTGGCAGGCCTGGGGCTCAGCGTCGTCTCGTTCGTCTCGGGACTCGAGCACGTCAACGTGTTCGATCACGTATTCGGACGCGCGCTGCATCTGCCGCGCGGCGCACATCACGTGGGGGGAAAACGCTCGGCTTCGATGATCAACGCAGCCGCGATCACCGCGTTTCTGACGTGGTTCGGCGGAGGAGGATTGCTGCTGCAGCGCCTGACCGTGCTCACCGTTCCGCTGATCACCGGCGGTGCGGTCGTCACGGGTCTCATCGGCGGCGCGTTCATCAACACGTTCATCAACGCGCTCGCGCAGAAGGAATCGGTCGCCGAGCCGCTCTCGATGATCGGCGTGATCGGCAGGACGGTCGTGCCGATCCGCGCGGGCGACGGCACGGGCGAGATCGTCTTCACGCATGCCGGTACGCGCCGCGTCGCAGGTGCGCGCAGCGACTCGGGGCGCGCGATCGAGAAAGGAACCGAGGTGGTGGTCACGCGCTACGAAAAAGGCATCGCGTACGTCGCGCTGTGGGACGAGCTCGAACGCGACTAGTTGCCTGCTGCCGGCTGCCCATTGCCGCGTCTCACATCGCGGCAGCGGGCAACGGGGAACGGGTGAACGAAACCGGTCCAGGAGGAAAAACAATGTTGAATCTCACGACGTGGATTGTTGCCGGCGGCGTAGTCGCCGCGACGTTGATGCTGCTCGCGTTCGTCGCGCAGATGTACCGGAAAGTCGGACCGAACGAGGCGTTCATCGTCTACGGCGCCGGCGGCACGCGCGTCATCAAAGGCGGCGGCACGCTCATCTTCCCGATGATTCACAGCTGGAAGACGCTTTCGCTCGAGCTCATGTCGTTCGACGTCGCGCCGCGGCAGGATCTGTACACGAAACAGGGCGTTGCCGTGACCGTCGAAGCGGTCGCGCAGATCAAAGTGAAGAGCGACCAGGAGTCGATCCTCACCGCGGCCGAGCAGTTCCTGTCGAAGAACCCGCAGCAGCGTGAAGGCCTCATCCGTCTCGTCATGGAAGGCCACCTGCGCGGCATCATCGGTCAGCTCACGGTCGAAGAGATCGTCAAGCAGCCGGAGATGGTGGCCGACCGCATGCGCGCCACGTGTGCCGACGACATGGACAAGATGGGCCTCGAAGTCGTCTCGTTCACCATCAAGGAAGTCAAAGACGGCAACGACTACATCACCAACATGGGCCGTCCGGACATCGCCCGCATCAAGATGATGGCCGACATCGCATCGGCGGAAGCGGAACGCGACACGGCCATCAAACGTGCGGAAGCGTTGCGGGAGTCGGCCATCAAAAAGGCAGAAGCCGATCAGCAGCGCGTACTCGCCGAGGCGTTGTCGCTGGCCGCGCAGGCGCAGGCGCAGAACGAGCTCGACGTCAAACGCGCGCAGCTCAAAGCGATGAGCAAGCGTGAAGAAGCGCAGGCCGACAAGGCGTACGAAATCCAGTCGAAGGTGATGGAGCAGCAGGTCGTCGCCGAAGCGGTGCGCGTGCAGCAGGTCGAGAAGATCGAGCAGATCAAAGTGCAGGAAGCGGAAATCCAGCGTCACGAGAAAGAGCTCATCGCGACGGTGCTCAAGTCGGCGGAAGTCGAGCGTGCGCGCATCGAGACGCTCGCCGCGGCCGAACGCCAGCGCCTGATCATCGAGGCCGAGGGCCGCGCGAGCTCGGTGCGTACGGAAGGTGAGGCCGAGGCCGAAATCATCTTCAAGAAGGGTGAGGCCGAAGCGAAGGCGATGAACGTGAAGGCCGAGGCGTACCTCGAGTGGAACCAGGCCGCCGTCGTCGACAAGCTCATCACGCAGATGCCGGAGATGGTCCGCGCGATGGCCGCGCCGCTTTCGAATGTCGACAAGATCACCATCGTCTCGACGGGCGACGGAGACGCCGCGGGTGCGCATCGCATCACCGGCGACCTCGCCGCGATCGCCGCACAGGTGCCGGCGCTGTTCGAGTCGCTCAGCGGCATGCAGATGTCGGAGCTGCTGTCGAAGGTGAGATTGATCGGACAGGGCAATGAGCAGTCGAAGCCTGTGAATTCGTAGGGAGTGGCGTGGGGCGTGTTGCCTGGGCGGGGTTGCCTGGGCAACACGGTTCACCTGTTGCCGGTTGCCAGTGACCGCGACATTCGCGGCTGACGGCTGGCTGGCCGGTCACGGGCAACGGGGAACGGGTCAACGCCCCCGCGCCGCCCCGTCCCGCCTCATCCACTCCTCATGGACTACGATCGCCCTCCGAAACGTTCCGACGGCTGACTCGTAATCGGAGTGGCAATGGCAATCGACAAAAAGAAGGTTCTCAACGAGATCCGCATCTTCCTGCTGATGATCCTCATCGTCAGCTCGCTCCGCTCAGCGCTCGCCGACTGGAACGATGTTCCGACCGGCTCGATGAAGCCGACCATCCAGGAAGGCGATCGCGTCGTCGTCAACAAACTGGCCTACGACCTCAAAGTTCCGTTCACCACCATCAAGATCTTCCAGTGGGCGGATCCGAAGCGCGGCGACATCGTCGTGCTCTTCTCGCCGGTCGACGGCACGCGGCTCGTGAAGCGTGTAGTCGCGTTGCCCGGCGACATCGTGGAAATGCGCGAGAACCAGCTCTTCATCAACGGCCAGCTCGCCCGGCAGTCGCCGGTCGCGAGCACCGAGCTCGCCGATTACGGCCGGGCGTACGTCCTGGCCGAAAACCTCTACGGCCACAATCACAAGATGATGATTACGCCGGACATCCCGGCGGCCCGCTCGTTCCCGCCAACTCAGGTGCCGGCCGGCCACTACTTCGTCCTCGGCGACAATCGCGACAACAGCAACGACAGCCGCTACATCGGATTCATCGAGCGGCGCCGCATCGTCGGTGAGGCGGTCGCGGTGGCGTTCTCGCTCGACCGCTCTCACTACTTCGTTCCCCGCTTCGATCGTTTCTTCGAAGGTCTGCAGTGACATTCTCCGGAGGCTCAACCATGCGTAAGTCCGCCCTTCTCACTCTCACCACGATGCTCGTCGCGGCCATCGCCGGCGCGCAATACAAGACCCAGGTTCCCGCCGTGCAGCAGCCGTCGCCGATCCGCGTCGAAGGCGCGCGCGCCGCGTCGCCGAACAGCTTTCCGCGCATCAGCCAGGCCGACGCGCTCAAGCTGTACCGGGAAGGGAAGGCCGTCTTCATCGACGTCCGCTCGAACACGCAGTTCAGCTACGGCCACATCAAAGGCGCGCTGAGCATCCCCGGCAGCCAGATCGTCAAGCGCTTCAACGAAGTGCCGGTGCGGAAGACCGTGATCACCTACTGCGCCTGCAGCGCCGAGCAGTCGAGCGGCCGCGCCGCATCCGAACTGATCGCGCACGGCGTGAAAAACGTCTGGGCGCTCAAAGGCGGCTGGACGGACTGGAAGGCCGCGGGCGGCCCGGTCGCGGCGGGACCGAAGTAAGCAGTTCCTCGGCTCGCTGCGCTACGCCTGTACCTCGGAGTTCCTCGGAGTTCCTCGGAGGAGAAGAGAACCGAGAGACTCCGAGGTACTCCGAGGAACAGGCGTAGCGGAGCGAGCCGAGGAACTCCGAGGAACCGGTCGTGCGGCGGCCGTCATAGAATCCGCCGCGCTATGTTCAAGATCGTCGAGCTCTTCGCGCGCGAGATCCTCGATTCGCGCGGCAATCCCACCATCGAAGTCGACTGCCTTCTCGCCAGCGGGGCGTTAGGCCGCGCGGCGGTTCCCTCGGGAGCCTCGACCGGCTCGCGCGAGGCGCTCGAG
>JALYOB010000454.1 GCA_030857085.1 Acidobacteriota bacterium
GGGCCCGGACCCGTCTGCAGGCCAAGCCTCCGCGACACTCGTGCGAATCCAACACACTGTGTCGCGGAGGCTTGGCCTGCAAGCGGGGTCCGGGGGCCGTGCCCCCGGCCGCCGGAGGCCCCCCGTCGTCACCACCCCGCGGAACTCCCCATACAATGCGCCGCCATGAAACGGCTGCTCACCCTGCTTCTTCTTGCCGGTTGCGCTTCCAACAGCCAGCCGGCGCACTTCAGGATTCTGCAGCTCAACGACGTCTACAAAATCGAAGGGCTGGAGAAAGGGGAGAGCGGCGGGCTCGCCCGGGTGCGGACGCTGCGGAAACAGCTCGAGGCCGACGGCAGCGCGGTGCTCGTCCTGCACGGCGGCGACGCGCTCTATCCCTCGGTCATGAGCAAGTACCTCGAGGCGAAGCCGATGGTCGAGATCCTGAATCTGCTCGACGGCGACGCGCGGGCGTTCGATCCCGCGCTCATCGTCACGTTCGGCAATCACGAGCTCGACAACAAAACGCCGGACGTACTGCTCGCGCGCCTGCGCGACTCACAGTTTCAATGGCTCGCGACCAACACCCAGCGCTGCGATCCTGAATGCAACGGACGCTTTCCTGCGACGGAAGAGCTTATCGTGATGGACATCGGCCGCACGCGCGTCGGCCTGTTTGGATTGCTCTATCCGATCAAAAAGTCGTACGCGCAATCGACCGATGTCGTCGCCGCGGCGAAAGAATCCGTGCGCAGACTGCGCGGCCGCGGCGCGAACGTCATCATCGCCTTGACGCATGAAGACATGCCCGACGACGTCGCGCTGGTGAAACAGGTGAGCGGCATCGACTTCGTCATCGGCGGCCACGATCACCTCTACATGCAGGACCAGGTCAACGGCACCTGGATCACCAAAGCAGACGCCGATGCGAAGAGCGTCATTGTGTACGACGTGACCGTGCCGTGGCGCGGCCGCGCGCAGGCGACGCCGCAACGCGTGATGCTCGATCAGACGATCGCGCGCGATCCGCAGGTGCAGGGGCGCGTCAACGAGTGGCAGAAAACGCTCGCCGAGAAACTCGGCGGCGAGGCAACCCTCGGCACCACGACCCATCTTCTGGAAGGCGTCGAGCCGGCGATCCGCGGACGCGAGACCGCGCTCGGCAACCTGCTCGCCGATGCAGCGCGCGAGCAGATGGGCACTGACCTCGCCATCATCAACGGCGGCAGCATTCGCATCAACGACAACATCCCTCCCGGCCCGATCACCACCACCGACATGGAAGGGATTTTCTATTACACCAACACGCTGGTCGCGTTCCGCGCGACCGGCGCGCAGCTGCTCGATCTCCTGCGTAATGCGGTCTCGCGCGCCGATGCAGGCGATGGCCGTTTTCTGCAGGTGTCGGGACTGCGTTACACCTATCACCCGCGCAATGGGCAGTTCCTCGTCGATGCAGGCGACGTCGAAGTGAATGGGAAGCCGCTCGACGTGAACGCGACGTACAGCATCGCCACGCTCGACTACGTCTATCTGCACGGCACCGAAGACAACTTCCTGCTCTTCTCCGACGCCAATCGTCCGCCGAAGGTGAACATCGAACGGGAGGCGGACTTTCGCACAACGATCGAGCAGTACATCCGCGATCGCGGCACGATCACCACCGCGATCGAAGGCCGGATCGTCCGGGCGGAAGGCTCGTGAATCTCGCGCGCAGCATTGCGTGGCGCTATCTGCGCCGCCCGACCGACACGCTCGTTTCCGCGGTCGGCCTCGCGTCGATCCTCGGACTGGTGATCGGGGTGATGGCGCTGGTGATCTCGATGGCCCTCATGACCGGCTATCGCCGCGACCTCCAGTCGAAGCTCCTCGGCGGCAATGCGGAGGTCTTCGTCTACGCGATCGGTACGCCGATCGCCGATCCCACGCGCCTGCTGCGCACGGTCAGTGCGACGCCCGGCGTCGCGCAGGCGTCGCCGGTCCTTTATCAGCACGGCGTGGTGACGACGGAGACGAACACCACCGGCACGGAAGTGATGCTCAAAGGCATCGAGCCGACGCGCGGACGTACGTCGGCGATGCTGGCGAAGATCATCGGTCCGCGCGAGACGTTCGCGACGCGCGAAGGCGAACGTGGTGTTGCCGTCGGCCGTTATCTCGCCACGCGTCTGGGCGTGAAAGCGGGCGATGCATTGAGCATCACCGTCGCGGCGGCGGGCAATGATGCATTTCTGCCGCGCAGCGCGAGCTTCATCGTGACGAACGTCTTCTCCACCGGTTTCTATGAGTTCGACGCGCGCTGGCTGTTCGTCGATCTCCGCGATGCGCAGGATCTCGTCGGCGCGGGCAGCGCCGCGAATCTGCTGGAAGTGAAGATTCAGCCTGGCGCCGATCTCGATCGAGTCGTGCATGCGATCGAAGAGCGCACCGATCGACGGTATGCAGTGAGCGACTGGCGGGACATGAACCGCCAGCTCTTTCAGATGCTGAAGATTCAGCAGCTCGTGCTGTTCATCGTGATCGGCCTGATCGTCTTCGTCTCGACGTTCAACATCGTCTCGACGCTGATCATGACGGTGCGGGAGAAGCGCCGCGAGATCGGAATTCTCACCTCGATGGGCGCCGAGCCGAAGATGGTTCGACGCGTGTTCATCTGGTACGGCACCATCGTCGGCCTTGCGGGCACGCTCACCGGCATCATCCTCGGCACGCTGCTCTGCTGGATCATCACGCGGTTCGAGCTGGTGTCGTTCCCGCCCGATATCGCCGAGGTGTATTTCGTTTCGTCGATCCCCTTCGTGACGCGGCCGGCGGACCTGGCGATCATCGCCGCCTTCTCGATCTTCGTCTCCTTCCTCGCCACCATTCTCCCGAGCATGCGCGCCGCGCGGCTGAATCCGGTGGAGGCGTTGAGGTACGAGTGATGGTTGTCGGTTGTCGGTGATCGGTTGTCGGTGGTCGATTGTCGGTTTGCGATGCATGCCCCCGAACCGACAACCGACAACCGAGAACAGCGCCGCGCAGTCGGCGCGTGATGGTACGATCCCGCCCGGTCCATGACACAGGCACGGCTCGTTCTCGAAGACGGTACGGTGTACGACGGGGAGTCGTTCGGCGCGACGCGCGACACGATCGGGGAGGTCGTGTTCAATACGTCGCTGACCGGCTATCAGGAAATCGCGACCGACCCTTCGTATCGCTTTCAGATCATCGTCATGACGTATCCGCACATCGGCAATTACGGTGTGGAGAACGTCGTGCAGCAGAGTGAGACGCCGCAGGTCGCCGGCTTCGTCGTGCGCGATGCGGTCGAAGAGCCTTCCAATCTGCACGCGGAAACGTCGTTAGGCGACTATTTCGCGCGCACCGGCATTACGGCCATTTCAGGAGTCGATACCCGCGCCTTGACGCGCCGCATCCGCAATCAGGGCGCGATGCGGGGGATGATCACCACCGACGCGAATCGCAGCGTCGATGCGATCGTCGCGGAATTGCGGCAGGCGCCGTCGATGGCCGGCCTCGATCTCGTGCAGCGCGTCACGGCCTTGCGGCCGTATGCGTTCGACGAAAACGCGCCCGAGTCGAAACTGCGCGTTGCGGTCTATGACTTTGGCGTAAAACGCGACATTCTCCGTCAGCTCGTGAGGCAGGGTTGCGATGTCACGGTGTATCCCGCCACCACGCATCCCGACGAGATTCTTGACCGCGGCGTCGACGGTGTTCTCCTCTCGAATGGCCCGGGCGATCCGGAGCCGGTGACGTATGCACAGGAAAACATCCGCCACCTCGTCGGCAAGGTTCCGATCTTCGGAATCTGCCTTGGGCATCAATTGCTGGGGCTCGCGTTAGGCGGCCGGACGTACAAGCTGAAATTCGGCCATCGCGGCGGCAATCACCCGGTCAAGGATCTGCGCAGCGGACGCGTCGAAATCACCGCACAGAATCACGGCTTCTCCGTCGATCCCGATTCATTGAGCGAGAACGACGTCGAATACACGCACATCAATCTCAATGACCAGACGCTCGAAGGCTTCCGCCATAGGCGCCATCCCGCCGTGGCCGTGCAATACCACCCGGAGGCCGCGCCGGGGCCGCATGACTCGTTTTATCTGTTCAATGATTTCGTGCAGATGATGGACGAGTGGAAAAAGCGTTGACGCCGTAAGGCGTTTTGGAGTGCGGTGGCAAAGCCACCGCTCTCAAAGGCGCGGCGAAGCCGCGCCGAAGGGAAAGCGGCGACTGGCGTCGCCGC
>JALYOB010000455.1 GCA_030857085.1 Acidobacteriota bacterium
GCGTTACACTGCGCCTGTGGCCTCGGTCCACTTTCTCTGCACGAAATGCGAACAACGGCTCGCCCGCGTTGCGGGCGAGCCGGCGCGCGTTTGTGAGCACTGCGAGATTGCGACGTTCGTGACCGCGCCGGCGGAAAACGCGATCATCGATCGCTGCGCGGCGTGCAATCACGATGAGCTGTATTTTCAGAAAGACTTCAATCGCACGACCGGCATGGCTCTCGTCGTGGTCGGAGCGGTGTTCGTGCCGTGGACGTATGGCGCGTCGCTGCTCGCGGTGACGATCCTCGACTACATCGTGTGGCGCGTGGTCAAAGACGTGATCGTCTGCTACGAATGTCAGGCCGTGCACCGCGGCTACCCCGCCAATCCCGCATTGCAGCCGTTCGATCTCGCCACGCATGACCGTCACGTCTATGGCGCCGCGCCTCCGGGTGCCGAAGAACACTGAGGTCGCGAGTTGCCATCGCGCGATCGCGCCCTGCTTGTCGCCCTGGCGATACCGCCCTGGCAACTCGCCACACGCCACTCGCCACTTGGTTTCACAATGGCAGATGCGCGAGCGCCGACAACCACCCGCCTAACACCTCGCCAATGACCACCGCCACCACGTCCACATAGAGAATGCCCGTGGCTGCCATGGTCGAGCGAATGCGCACCGTGCCCCACACCAGTGGATAGAGCGCGAGCGGACCGATGAGGCCCCAGCCGCTGCGCATCCAGAAGAAGATGTCCATCACCACCGGCGGGCGCCACGCGGCAAGGATCGCGATGGCGACGACCGCGATCTTCGCGAGTGTAGCGGCGAGCGTGGCGATGGTCAGGCGCTTCAATGGATCGATCGACATCCCTCGCACGACCAGATACCAGTGGCCGAGGAGCATGGCGAGGTTCACGCTGCCTAACAAACCGATGGAGGCGAGCGCGCCCGCGATGCTCCAGGCGATGTGCGAAGGCCGCACGGCGGCGTGATATGCGAGCACGCTCGCAATCAGGAACGCGGCGCCGAGGAGTGCGGCGGAGCCGCGGAAAATGAGGCGTTTCGGATAGCGCAGCACGAGCAGCACGAGGGCCGTCAATGCGACGACCACCGCGTCCGCCATGGCGAGATCACGGCGAGCGGCCATGGCGTGCGAGATCGCGGCGCAAGCGGCGAGCACGCCTGCGATCAGCAGGATCAGCCGGTAGAACTTCACGCCCGCATTGCGGCGTCCGACCAGAGGCAGAAACAGATAGAGCCCCGCGGCGGTATCGATCAAGAAAAGCGCGAGGAGCATGCGGCGGCGGGGATGCTAACAGAGAAACAAAAAGGCGCGCCCGAGCGGGCGCGCCTTCGTGTTGATTGAGGATGAAAGCGTGATTACGGGGCCGGCGTGACGCCGCAGACCTTCCACGCGTTCTGGACTTCCGCAGCGACGGTCGAACCGTAGAGGTTCGTCGCGGCGGTGACCCACGCCTTCGCGGTCTGCGCGTACGTGGAGCTGCTGTTGGTCGTGTAGACCGTCAGCGCGTTGTACGCGATGGCCGAGGCGCGATCGAGGCCGATCGCGGTGACGGTGCCGCCGAGGTGGTGCGTGCCGCCCTGCGACAGCAGGTAGAACACTTTGTTCTGGATGCCGCTGTTGGTGTGAACGCCGCCGTTGTCGCTCGTGCCGGTGTAGCGCTCCGAGTAGTGGTCCGGATCACCCTGCTGGTGGGTGTCGGCCATGTTGCGGATGGCCTTGGTGCCGTCCTGGTTCTTGTAGAGGTCCTCACCCATGAGCCAATCCGGCGAGTACGACTTGTTGCCGTAGCCGACGATCGTGCCGCTCTTGAACTCGATCGTGACGCCGAAGATGTCCGAGTAGGACTCGTTGGCAGCGCCCGACTCGTTCTGGTAGACGAGGTCCGAGGTACGCTCGGTGATGCCGTGGGTCATCTCGTGGCCGACCACGTCGAGGGCGTCGAACGGGTTGTAGGTCGTGCCGTCGCCGTCGCCGTAGGTCATCGAGGCGCCGTCCCAGTACGCGTTGTTATAGCTCTTGCCGTAGTGCGTACGCGAGACCATGTGGCCCATCTGCAGGTTCTTGTTGCCGGCGTTGTCGATGCCGTTGCGGCCGAACGTCGAGTTGAAGTACGCAAGCGTCTTCTGCGCGAAGAAGTGCGCGTCGACGCCGATGGCGCTGCGCTCGCTCAGCGAGCCGGTCGTGCCGAACGTCGAGGAGGTCGAGGTGAAGAGCGTACCGGTGTTGGTGCCGCAGCCGAAGATGTTGCAGGTGGCGTTGGCGAAGTCGTAGGTCTTGCCGTTGTTCGGGACGTCCTGGAGCATGTAGGTCGTGCCGCTGACCGAGATCGGCAGCGTCGTCACCACACCGGCGTAGTAGCCGTAGCCGACACCGACCGCTGCGGTGCCCGAGCTGGAGCCGCCACCCGAGCCCGGCTTGGCGGTCTGCAGGTTGTTGTACTCCATGAGGACGGAGCCGTTCTGCGCGTCGATGAACATGCGCTGGCGGCGCGGTTCATTGGTCTCGTTCGTGAGCGTGTTCTTCACGTCGACGTCGTACGCGAGGTAGAGCGAGCCGTTCTTCGGAAGGACGACCAGTTCGGCGCTCGCAACGCCTTCACCGCCGAAGTTCGCGATCGCAGCGCGAATCGCCTCGTCGGCCGAGATGGCGGCATCCGTGCGCAGCGGGAAGCCGGCCGGAAGCACGTCACCGTCGAAGCTGAAGCCGCGGCGCGACTCGTGCGCGACGACGAAGCGGCCGAACACCGGCACACCATCAATCACCTCGCGGTAGCGGACGTGGGTCGTGCCGACCTGGTCCGTCGAGACAGCCATCGCGGCAACGCGATCGGCGGGGATGCCCTGCGACTCCAACGCAATGTTGGCGTTTTCGATGGCGCGCAGTGCAGTAAAGCGGTCGCCGGCGAGCATGCTCGTCGCGCCCAACAGCAACATCCCGAGAACGGTTTTCTTCATTTAGGTTTTCCTCTCCTCGTAGTCGGGCTGCTACCAGAGCGAAGGAACTGCCATAGCGGTAACAATTTGTAAAAATCCGTGCAAACGACTGACACGAAGGGACATTTAGTTTCCGTCGAGGGATCACAAAAGCGTCAGCAGGTCGTAAATGGGTCATAACGTGATCACAACAGCCATTCTGGAGGGTCTGGCGTTAACCACCGGTATCAGGTTGTGACCCGCAAATAACCTGCTAACGCACGACCTCGCTCGCACGCACGAACCGGAATCCGCTCGCACGCAGCGCGGGAACCTCTTCTGTGAGGACGCGCATCGTCACCGCGTAGGGATGACCGATGCCGATCGCGACCCCTCGATGTTCAGCCGCGGCCGCCAGCTCTGCCACCTGCCGCCGCACCGCCGCCTCGGTCTGGGTGTCGTCGAGAAACACCTGACGGCTCGCAGTGCGCACGTTGTGCTCGCGCGCGACGGCGGCGGCAACGGAGCCGGCCGCGGTGCGGGAGTCGATGAAGTACATCCCCTCCGGAATCGCCGCGATGACGTTGGTCATGACTCTGCGGTCGGAGGTCGCGAGTGAGCCCATGTGATTGTTGACGCCCCTCGCGTGCGGGATCGCGGCGATGTTCGAGCGGGTGAGCTCGGCGATCTGATCGTCGGGCATGGAAGTGAGGATCGCATTCGCGCCGGGAGTCTCATGTCCGCGCGGCTGCATGGGCAGATGGCAGAGGAGTTCGAAGCCGCGCGCGTGCAGCCGCTCCGCGAACTCAGTGGCGCGCGTGCCGTTCGGCAGAATGGCGCAGTTGACGTTCGGATCGAGCGCCATCAGCCGCTCGATGGGCTGCCCATCGAAGCCGAGGTCGTCGATGATGAGGACGATGTCGCCGCGATGCTTGCGGGCGGCACGTTTCGGCTGGACCCGCGGCAGCGGCGACTCCGGCTCCGGCACCGCCGCTGTGGCGTGCCGCGGTTTCGGCGGCGCCCCTTTCGACGGCACAATCGCCGCGCGCGTCTCCCGATACGCCTCCTCGGGCGTAATCCCGCCGTTGAACCATTGCCACAAAAAGAAAACGGCCATCCCGCAAAGCGGAATGGCCATCAGCATCGTGATCGTGCGAAACGAACTGCGCTCACCACTCTCCCGTCCACTCATGCGCGGGGAGATTGTAGCGCGACCGGGAGGCCTCCGGCGGCCGGGGCCGCGGGCCCCGGACCCCGCTGACAGGCCTAGCCTCCGCGACACACGTGCGAATACAACAGAC
>JALYOB010000080.1 GCA_030857085.1 Acidobacteriota bacterium
GCATGATCGCGCTCAAGGTGAAGGCGGCCGAACTGCGGGACGAGATCGTGGACCAGGCAAAGTCCGCCGGCCAGAACAACGATCGCCGCATCACCGAGTCGATCGTCGCGAAAGCCGAATACCTCGACCTTCCCGTCACCGAAGACGACATTGAAATCGAGCGGAAAGCGGCCGAGATCAAGGTCGACGTCACCTACACCGTTCCGGTCGACTTCCCCGGCTACACCTATCAGTGGAACTTTCATCACCACACCGAGAACCCGATCTTCTAAAGGACAAAAATGAGCGTCACGATCAAGATTCGCGATCACGGTCCCCTCGTCGTCGACGGCGAGTTCAAACTCGTCGATGCCGCCGGCAACGAAGTGCCGATCGCCAAAAAGGCGCTCTGCCGCTGCGGCGGATCGACCATGAAGCCGTTCTGCGACGGCACCCACTCCAAAATCGGATTTCAGGGCGCGAATGCCGCGGTCGAAAAGTCGGAGAACGACCCCTCCGGCTCCGGCTCTTCGCCGAGCTGAAACCGGACGGTCTCCCACCCCGTGAGCGCCGCCGCCGCCACCAGCGCGCAACGCCGCTCGTCCACCCTCTCCTGCACAAACTCCGGAAATGCGTCCATTCGTGTTTCCTCCGGGACGCGTGTTGATTCAGGGCGCATTCCGCGCCGCTGTCGAGAGGGAGAGGGGAAAGGGGTGTCAAAAAGTTTTGCCGTGCGCTATCGGCACGGCCCCTCACCCGGCGCTTCGCGCCACCCTCTCCCCGCAAGCGGGGCGAGGGGAAACGCCGCACGTAGCCCTTCTCCCCGCGTGCGGGGAGAAGGTGCCCGAAGGGCGGATGAGGGGCGCTCACTTCACAGCCACGGCAAGGTCATCGCCAGCAACTGCCGCACGCAAATCAACTCGCAAACGACCGCCGCGATGAACCAAGCCAGCGCGCGGCCGCGCATGCGCTCCCCACGCGCGGCGCTCGCGATCAACACCACACCTGCAACCGCGCCGCTGAACACGATCGCCACCACGGTCCAGAAGAGCGCTTCCGGAACGCGCGTCAGCAGCGGGTAGAAGGTGAAGTAGAGCTGTGCGAAGAAGAAGGTCGCGAGCGGCACCAGGGCCGCGTTGCGCATCCGGATGTATGCGGCGTCCGGCTGAACGGACTCGAACACCTATCCCGCGGCCGCCGCGAGATTTGCGTCGTGGGCCGCTTCCCAATCGGCGACGTCCGCCGCGAAAAAGTGGAGGCGCGTCTTCTTGTACTCGCGCGTCGGGAACAGAGCCTGTTTCTGCGACAAGCCACTGTCGATGGCGAGGTCGTTGATCACGCTCTCGCACTCGTCCACCGACCGCGCGTGCACGGTCGTGTAGAGGTTGTACGGCCAGTCCTCGTACACCGGACGCAGGTAGCAGTGCGACACCGCGCGATGCTGCGCGAGCTTGGTTGCGTAGTCGTCGGCGTGATCCTGCGGCACGACCCACACGCCCATCGCCGTCGCGGCGAATCCCTGTTTCCGCGGCGGCGCGACCGTCGCGGTGAAGCGGCGCAACTGGCCGCGCTTCGCAAGCGCGCGCGCACTCGTGAGCAACTCCTCGGCGGTGATGCTGCCGCTGCGCGCGAGCACGTCGAAGGGGCGCGGCTGCAGCGGCAGGTCGCCCTGCAGCAAGCGCACGGCCTGCACTTCCGCCGGCGTGAGCGGCGCCGACTCCACATGCGTTTCGTGATGCTCGGCGTGGTCGTGGTCCGCGCTGCCGTTCTTGTACAGCTTGAGCGTCGGCAGCGGCCGCACCACTTCGCAATTGGCCTCATGGCCGAGGATCTCGATCGTCCGGTCGAGCCCGAGCCGGGAGTCGGGCGAGCAGAAGATCGTGAACCAGAGATTGAAGTCGTTGTTGCGGCGGTAGTTCTGCGTCACGCCCGGATGCGCGTTGATCGCCGCCGCCGCATCATCGACGCGTTCGGGTGCGACGCGCGCCGCAACGAGGCACGAGCGATAGCCGAGCGCGCGCGAATCGAACTGCGCGCAGAGGTGGCGCACGATGCCTTCGCGCTTCAAACGCTCGGTGCGTTTGATCACCTCTTTTTCGGACATGTCCAGCGTCTGTCCGATGAACGCGAACGGCGTGGAAACGAGGGGGATCTCCGCCTGAAGAGCACCCACCAACTCCCGGTCCCGTTGATCCATTTCCTGCATGCGACCCTCGCGTACGTGAGGTTCCCAGGGGCTTGTCGAGAGTCACGGATTGTAGCGCAGCTTCGGGTACTCATCGGGGTCGATTCGTTCGCCGCGCGCGATTCTGTTGCGGTGCAGGACTGCCGCCTCGACGGCATTCCGCCGATCGACCCCTCCGTACTCGTCCGGAAAGCCGGCAAGCTTCTCCAGCGCCGCGTCGAAAAGACGCACGCCGCCCGAATAGGTGCCGCGCGTGACGTGGTAGTACGCGGCCGCGAGCTGAATCAGCCCCTGCAGAAAACGCTTGTGCGGATCGGCGGCAACGAGCCAGTCGCGCTCCCACGCCTCATGCGCTTTCCAGAACGCATGCGCATTGAAGAGCGCGACGGCCTCGCGCATCGCGTCAGTCGAACCGCTACTCGTCGGAACGCGTCCCCTTGCGCAGCACCTCGCAGAGCGCGGAGGTGAAGTCGGCGGTCGAGCCGGTGCCGCCGATGTCGCGCGTGCGCGACTCGCCGCCCATGCCGAGGACTTTGATGATTGCTTCCTGGATGCGCTGCGCGGGTCCCGTCTCGCCGATGTGATACAGCATCAGCACCGCCGACTGCAGCAGCGCGAGCGGATTGGCTTTGTTCTGTCCCGCGATGTCGGGCGCGCTGCCATGCACCGCTTCGAACACCGCGCCGTTCTCGCCGATGTTCGCGCCGGCCACGACGCCGAGGCCGCCGACGAGGCCCGCGGTGAGATCGGAGACGATGTCGCCGTAGAGATTCTCGAGCAGCAGGATGTCGAACTGATTCGGATTCTGCACGAGCTGCATGCAGAGGTTGTCGACGATGCGATCGTCGGCCTGGATGTTCGGATACTCCTGTGCCACCTCGCGGAAGCACTGCAGAAACAGTCCGTCCGAGAGCTTCATGATGTTGGCTTTGTGCACCGCGGTCACACGTATGCGGCCGTGCTCGCGCGCGTACTCGAACGCGAAGCGCGCGATGCGCGTCGACGCGGTGCGCGTAATGATCTTGAGCGATTCGACCACGCCCGGAACGACTTCATGTTCGAGCCCGGCGTAGAGGTCTTCGGTGTTCTCGCGCACGACGATCAGGTCGATGTCTTCGTAGCGCGTGATGATGTTCGGCATCGAGCGCACGGGCCGCAGGTTCGCGTAGAGATCGAGCGTCTTGCGCAGGCGCACGTTGATCGACGCGAAGCCGGTTCCGATCGGCGTCGTCACGGGACCTTTGAGCGCGACTTTGTTGCGGAGGATAGAATCGAGCACGTCCTGCGGCAGCGGATCGCCGAAGCGCGAGATCGCCTCCGCGCCGACGAAGTATTTCTCCCACTCCACATCTACGCCCGCGCACTCGATGATCTGCACCACCGCCGCCGTCACCTCGGGACCGATTCCGTCGCCCGGCAGCAGCGTGATTTTGTGTTTCGCCATGCGTTACTCCCTGTTCAATTCTCGTGCGCGCTCGCGGGCGCGTTCCAGGTCGAAGTCCAGCGGAAAAATCTCTCGAAGGCGCGCGAACTCGGGCAGCTCGTCGATGCAGCGGCGGATGCTGTCGAGCGTCGGCGGGATGAAGTCGAGGTAGTGCATCCGCCCGCGGACGATCGGCTGTTTCGCGAAGGTGCCGAGGATTTTGATCGAACGCTGGAGGAGCGTTTCGAAGTAGCGGCGGCGGATGCCGTCATCCCCGCCGATCCGTTCGGCGTAATAGCCGAGGAGCTCGAGTTCCGAGTCGTCGCCGATGATGCGCGCGACGCCGCGATCGCGCAGCAGCGATGCGAGGTCGTACGTGTCAGGACCCATTCTGAGATCCTGATAATCAATCAGGTAAACGACATCATTAAAAAGGTGTAGATTCTGCCCGTGATAATCGCGGTGACATAAAACGTACGGATGTCGCGCGACGTTCTCGCAGATCGTTCTGGTGATCGATTCCAGCGGCGCGCCGTCGGCGCCCATCAGTTTTTCGACGTAGAACTCGCGCGCCATCTCCAGCTCGCCGTAGAAAAAGTCGGCAGTGAAAGGCGCGTTGAGTCCCGCGTCGCGCGCTTTCTGAAAAGCGGCCAGAAGATCGATTGCGGCTCGATAGAGCCGCAGACCTTCTTCGCGATCGTCGTGCAGGACGTCGAACAGCGTGCGATCGCCGACGTCGTGCTGCAGCACGGTTGCGTCGTGATGATGGAGTACGTCCGGAACGCGCCCGTGCGGCGAGACCGCCTCGTACGCGCCTAAGAAACGTGCGAGCTGCGGCCGTACTTCTTCCGGGTAATACGCGAGGATGTACGACTGCTCGTCAGGCGTGGTGACGCGGTAGTACGCGCGCACCGACGCGTCTCCGGCCAGCGGGCGAGCCGTCCAGCCGGAGCCGAGCCAGTTGTCGAGACAACGCGCTGCTTCGTCGGGGAGAGTCACGCGTCAGCGGCGCGTCACTTCGGCGCCGGACCCTTTTCGTCGTCGCGCGCATCGCGGATGACGATCCTGGTGATCGAGGTCGGATCGTTCGGGCGATCGTTCGCACCTTTCGGCGAGTTCACGATCTTGTCCGCTACGTCCATCCCTTTGGTGACCTGGCCGAACACCGTGTACTGGTTGTCGAGGAACGTCGAGTCCGACGTGACGATGAAGAACTGCGACGAGGCGCTGTTCGGGTCGCTCGAGCGGGCCATCGAGACGATGCCGCGCTTGTGCGGCACGCTGTTGAACTCCGCGCGGAGGCGGTTCGGCGAGCCGCCCGTGCCCCAGCTGTTCGGGCTGCCGGAGACGGAATTCGGATCGCCGCCCTGGATCATGAATCCGGGGATGATGCGATGGAACTTGGTGCCGTTGTAGAAGCCCTGCTGCGCGAGGTCGATGAAGTTCTTCACATGATTCGGCGCAACGTCGGGGAAGAAGCGGATGTCGATCTCGCCGGCAGTCGTGTGCAGCTCGGCGACTTTGTTCTCGTACTGGCTCATGGATGCATTCTCCTGCGACGCCGATGCCGTCGTCGCCGTGGTGTCGGTCGTACTGGTTGTGGTGGCGGTATTCGTCGACGAGGTGTCGCTCGCGACCGTTTCGCTCGCTGATGCGCTCGCAGCCGTATCGCCGGCTGCCGTATCGGACGGCGTCGTCAGCGCATCATTGTTCTTCGCGCCGCACGCCACGAACGCGAACAGAACCACGCCATAAAGCAATCGTTTCAAATTCAACCTCCGAAAGGTCGGTTCCCGGGCGCGAATCCTAGCACTATGGATGCCTGAGGCTTCGCGCGCCTGGCCGCGCGCTTCGCCGGTTGTCCGTTGTTCGTTGTCCGTTGAAGGTGGGGACGCTCTGTCATGTGGGAAGGTCCTTCGCCGTCTACCGCCGCTCGGCATGACAAACCGGCGCTGCATTCATGACACGGACGGCCTCTGCCAAACGAGACGAGCTACCCTGAACGGACAACGGACAACGAAGAACCGCGCGCTAGCGCGTCTTCACCAGCG
Source organism: Acidobacteriota bacterium (assembly GCA_030857085.1). Lineage (GTDB taxonomy): Bacteria > Acidobacteriota > Thermoanaerobaculia > Gp7-AA8 > Gp7-AA8 > QHVT01. Next base: position 5,639 of record JALYOB010000080.1, read on the forward strand.
TCGTCCCCACCCGCCCTGCCACGATCCGGATGTCTCCATCCGTCGCCTGCAGCGTCACTTTCTCGCCGCCGCCGTTGATCTTGCCGGTGGCGTGGACGCGGGTCTTGCCGGTGGCCTGGGTGCGGCTGATCGAGAGGCCGGGAATGTCGGAGAGGATCGTGTCGGCGTTCGGATCGCTGGTGAGGATCGTCGCGTCGATGTCGGCGGCGAAGCCGGGATCGACCGTCAGCACGACATTCCCCTTGGCCGTCTTCGCGTTCACCGTCTCCGTCTTCTGCGCCGGATCCATGGTGATCATGATGTCACCGGAGGTCGTCTCGGCCGTGACCGGCGCGGCCGCCTGACGCACGGTGATGTCGCCGCCGCCCGACGAGAGGCGCGTCGGTCCGCTCGTGTACAGCAGACGAATCGTGCCGCCCTGCGTGGAGATCGTGCCGCCGCGACGCGTGCTGTCGATGAGAATGTCGCCCGCGCGCGTCGACGCAGTCACGGTTCCGAACACCTCGCCGAGCTCCAGCGGACCGCCATCCGAATGCACGTTCGCCGAGCCGGTGACCGAGCCGAGCTGCACTTCGCCCGCACCCGTGTTCACCGTCGCATCGCCGCGAACCTCGGCCACCTTCACGTCGCCGACATTCGTCTCGTACGTGAACACGCCTCGCACCAGCCGCTGCGAGAACACACGCGGTCCGACACCCGAGGTCATCGGCTGATTGACCGCGCGAATGGGCGCCCTGATCTCGTTCGGGTTGTTGCGCACCGAAGACCACGGCGTCGCCGCCGCGCCGGAAGCGAGCAGATAGACGTCGCCCATCAGCGACGTGGTCGTGATCGTCGGTCCGCCGGGCGCGTTGACACTGCCGCGGAACGTCGGGCCGAAGAACGCGCCGCGCGCGGGAAGATTCGTGCGAATGTCGCCGGTCGCCGTCTCCGCGACCCAGCGCAGATCCGACGTCGAAGCCACGGTCGCGGTCACCTGACCATTCAGCGTCGCCAGCACCACATTGCCGCGCGGCTGCGGCGTCGAATAGACGATCGAGCCGTTCACGCTCTCCGCGAACACCGGCCCGTTCACATTGCTCAGATTGATGCTGCCGTTGAAGTTCTTGATGTAGAGATTCGCCGTCAGCTCGGAGACGTTGATGCGATCGCTCGCATTCGAAATGATGCGCACTGTCGTGCCGCGCGGCACGCGCACGTTCCAGTTCACCGTCGCGGTCCACGGCTTCTTTTCGACGTAAGCCGCGACTGCGGTGCGCACCACGCGCGTACGCAGATCGCCGCCGGTGATGATGCCGGACTGCTTTTCCGCCTCATCGAGCGCGGCCGCATTCACCGCGGTGAGCACGGTGAGGATGGTCGCCTCGACTTCCGTCACGTCGGCACCCGCGAGCTCGATGTTCCCGATCGGGTTGTCGAGCACGAACGCGCCACCCGGCGCGATGCTGAACTTGTGAATCGAGCGCATCGTCTTGCGCAGCATCGGCGACTGCTGCTGCTTGCGCGGCGCCTGTTGCTGCTGCGCAACGGCCACGCCGGACAGGCCGAGGACGATCGCTGCGAATAGAACGCGGGTCTTCATTTACCTGATCTTGCTCAACGCCTCGGCCGCCTTGACGCGGACGTAGAGGTTCTCGTCGTCCTGAGTGGCTTTCGCGCGGAGCGTGTCGACCATTGCCGGATCGAGACGGACGCCGCTCGCGGCCATGTTCACCAGCGCCTCGACGGCCTTGAGCCGCACCGCCGGATTCGGATCGCTCTTCAGTGCTTCGATGAGCGCATCGCGCGTCTGCGTTTGCGTCGCGACGGCCGGCGGCAGATTCGTCAGCGTGTCCACCGCACGAATGCGCACGCCTTCGTGCTCTTCATTGCGCAGCACTTTCGCAAGCGCGTTCGCAATCTCGGGATTCGCATTCGCCGGATCGGAGTATGTGCGGCGCACCCACTCCATCGCGCTCGAGCGCGGCGTCATCGACTCCTCGTTCTCGAGCATGTACGAGAGCAACCGCACCATGCTCTTGTCGCGCGGATTTCCAGTCACCGTCCAGCGGGAGGTGACGTCGAACGCGACGCCGATGTGATCATCGCTCGCATCGCCGTCGACGAACTGCACGTTGGTGATGTTCGGGCGGCCCTGAATCTCGGGGCTCAGCGAGCCCGCATCGACGACGCGCGTTTCCGCGAGCGCCATCGAATTCGCGGAAACCGGCGTGTATGCGCTCGGCAACCGCTCGATGGTGGCCTGCTGCGACTGCACCTGAATCGTGCTCTGACGATTGCCGGCAAAGTAACCGCCGCCGACGAGGAGCGCCACGCCCGCGGCCTGTGCGACCCACTTGAACGCAGGACGTTTGTGGAACGGCACGACGTTGTCGCGCACCGTCTCACGCACCTGCGGTGCGATGCCGATCTGCGAGAGGAACTGCTGCTTCACACGCGCCGGAACTTCGACCTCGGGCAGGTCGCCCATCAGCATCCACGTGTCTTTGTATGCACGCCATTCGGCGCCGCATGCATCGCAGCTCTCGATGTGCTGATGCGTGAGCTCACGCCGGCCGGCGTCGAGCGCCTCCGTCAACAGGAGCGGCATGCTCTCTCTCATCGCACTGCATTCAGCCATTGGTCCCCTCCGGTTTCCGCGTCGCCCATGAGCGTCTTCTTCAGCGTTTCCATCGCGCGGAACACCCGCGTCTTCACCGCACCCTCGGAGCACCCCGCGATCTGCGCGATCTCCGCGTACGACAGGCCCTGATACCGCGACAGCAGAATCGCCTCGCGTTGCTCCGGCGTCAGCGCCTGCAGCGCCTTCCGAATCCGCGTTTCGTTCTCCCGCTGTTCGAGTCTGCGATCGGGCGCGTGCTCGCTCGGCGTCGGGAGCTCGACCAGGACGTCGTCCGATTCTTTCGATCTGTTCTCGGCTTTCCTCAGGTAATCGCGGCACCAGTTCGCCGTGATCGAGAAAAGCCATGTGGAGAGCTTTGCGTCTCCATGAAACTGATGCGCGTGCTTCATCATCTTGACAAAGACTTCCTGAACCGCGTCCTCGGCCGCCTCGGCGTTCTTCAGAAACCGGAAGGCGAAGTTGTAGATCCTGCCGCTGTACCGGTCATAGATCTCCGACGCCGGGGAGTAATCGCCGGCCTGAACGATTCGCATCAACTCCTGATCGTTCAGGTGCTTCATCTCCCCGCTTTCTCTTCCTTTGGACGTGGCCATACCTGGAAAGTTTCGCGCGCCCGGAGGCGTCAGCTGAGGGCGGGAACAAGCTCAGCGACCGCTTCATTCGTCTGCGGCCGAGGCTGCTCGATCGAGACGACGACCAGCGCCATGAGATTGAGGAAGAGGTAGAACACTTCCGTGTCGCCCCAGTTGAACTCGAACAGCCCCGCGACGAAGAGGCTGACGGTGATGGCGACGCCGACCTCCGCCCACTTGCGCTCCGGCCCGTTCCACCCGCGAATGCACTCACGCAAGAAGAGGCCGATGACCATCAGATAGGCGGCGAGGCCAACGATGCCGCGCTCAGCCCAGAGCTGCACGATGTTGTTGTGCAGATGGGGCGGACGCGCACGCGGCGCATCGTGCTTGCGATAGATCGAGTAGATCTCCTTCACGTTCGCCGGCCCCACACCCAACACCGGAAAGTCGCGGATCATCTCCGCGCCCGCCTCGAGCATGCGAATGCGATCGAAGTTCGACTCCTGCCGCGTATCGAACGTCGAGACGAGACGGCTGAAGAGCGACATCGGCATGAACGTGATGAAGAGAATGACCGCGGGCAGCGCGTAAAACGCGAGCCGCGCACGCGTCGCGAGCACCACGATCAGCGCGCCTGCAACCCAGCCGAGCCACACGCTGCGGGTGAACGTGAGCAGCAACGCCAGCGTGGCCGCGCCGCCGGCGACGAACTGCCACCAGCGCCGCTCATGCATGAAGAGAAGGAGAAGAAAAAGCGAGAGAGGGAGAAGAAGACCGGAGTACGTCATGACGTGCGTCGACGGTCCGGTGATGCGATGTTCGAGATCGCGCTGGTCGAGAAAAAAGAACTCCATCAATCCCCACGCGGCGATGTAGCTGGCGAAGATCGCATGTGCGTACGTGGCGAGCTGGCGAAGGCGCGGTAGCTCCCGGAAGAGCATCACCGCGCAGGGGAAGATCAGCATCTTGAACCACAGCATCCCCTCGCCGTAGTCGTGCAGCCGCCGCCCCGAGGTGAGGGCGGAGACGGTCGAAACGAGGCCGTAGAGCGCGAGCGGGAAGTAGAGGATGTGCCACGAAAAGCGCGCGTCGCCGCGGCCGATCGCCCAGCCGAGAGTGAAGATCGCCCAGAACGCTCCCAGTTCGAGCGTGGCGATCTTTCCTTCGAAGATCAGATTGAGGAAGTAGAGAACTGCGGAGCTCGTGACGAGCACGGAGGGATGCGCGATGAACGAGGAAAACTTCACTTCATTCTTCGAACGCTTCTTCGACGAGCATCACCGGAATGTCGCTGACCACCGGATAAATGCGGCGGCACTTGACGCACTGCAGCCCCTGCTCGACGACCGGTTCCTCGCCGCGGAACTTGTCGCGGAACTTGTCCCGCACGGAGGTGCGGCGGGCGTCGCTGAGCGGCACGAGCTTCACCTCCTGCTTGCAGATCGGGCAGGCTAGAATCTCGAGCAGTTCCTGGTCAACGGCCATGGCGGGCGAACTATAGCCTGCCTCCAGCGAACCGACAAACATCGAATGAAAGTGCTGCATCTCGCCGCGGGCAACCGCTGGACCGGCGCCGCGGCGCCCGCATTTGCGGAAGTGGAAGCGCTCCGCGCCGCGGGCGTCGACGCGCATTACGCATACGTCGGCGGCTACAAGCTCGAACAGAAACTGAAGCATCACGACTTTGCGCATCCGGCGATCGAGAAGGCGCAGAACCCGTTCGCGTTTCGCCGCTCGCTCCGCGCGCTCGATGCGCTGATGCACGTGCACGGCTTCGACGTCGTGCATGCGCATCTGACGTACGACCACTGGCTCGCACGCATTCTCCGCCGCGATCACGACGTGCAGCTCGCACGCACGTTCCACTCGCGGCGCGTCCTGCGCACGGACGTGTTCACGCGCGCGCTCGTTCGCAATACGGAGCTGCTCTTCGTGATCAACGACGAGTTCCGCGACGCACCTGCATTGCACGGCCGCAGCGCGGTGTTCACTCCGCCGCCGCTCGATCTGCGCCAGTTCACGCCCACCGGTGAAACGATGCGGGCGCACTACGGCATCGGCAGAGACGAGCGGCTGGTGACGGTGATCGGCAAATTGTCGAAGGGCCGCGGCTTCGAGGAGGCATTGCAGACCTTCGCCGCATTGCATCGATTGATGCCTGCGACACGGATGATGATCATCGGCCACGGCGAACACCGTCCGGTGCTCGAAGCTCTTGCGGCATCGCTGGAGATCACGCCGCACGTGATCTGGGCCGGCTATCACGAGGACGATCTCGCCGAGCATTACCGCGCCTCGGACCTGCTGCTCTTCACCGCCCGCGGCTCGGACGAAGGCCACCGCGCGGTGCTGGAGGCGATGGCCTGCGGCGTTCCTGTGGCCGCGTATCCATTGGAAGGGATGCGCGCACTGGTCGAGCACATTGCCGCTGCACCAAGCCCTGACGCACTGGCTCACCTGTCCGCGTCGCTGCTCGCGCGCGATGCCGCGGCGCTCCGCGCCGCGGCCATCGAGCGCGCGCGCGGCTTCGACTACCCCCACGCCGCCCAACGGCTCCTAGAAGCTTATGGAG
>JALYOB010000456.1 GCA_030857085.1 Acidobacteriota bacterium
TTCCGTCGGCGTGGCGCCCCCCTCCCACAACATGATCAATCGCTTCCGTTCGTCCACACGACCCTCACTCCACGGCACTTCCGGTCACCTCCGCGAGCGCTTCCCGCTCACCGCAAGGTGTAAAGGATGTCCCCGTCGATGTGTAAAGAATGTCCTCGTGTAGAACAGTGGCGCGAAGCGCCGGGTGAGGGGCCGTGCGTCCCGCCACGCATGTCGCCCAGGCGCAGCCCCCCAACCGCCCAACGCCCAACGCCGCACGCCGCCTGCGGCGGCGTGCGACTTGACCTCCCTCCCCGCCCGCACATACACTCTCAAAAGCGACTGAGACTTAGTCTCAACTAGTACATGCCCCACGTCGATCGCGAAATCGCACGCTTTCAGGACTTCCTGCAGCAGCAGGGCCTCAAGCTCACCTCCGAGCGCATTGCGCTCGTGCGCGAGATCTTTTCCACCCACTACCACTTCGAAGCCGACGAGCTTCTCTTCAAGATGAAAGAGAAGAGCGTCAAGATCTCCCGCGCCACCGTCTACCGCACCCTCGAGCTCCTCGTGAAGTCCGGCATGGTCCGCCGCGTCCACCTCGGCGAAGACCACTACCACTACGAACACGTCTCCGGAAACTCACACCACGACCATCTCATCTGCACCGCATGCGGCGGCGTTATCGAGTTCCACGACGAAGACCTCGAGCGCCGTCAGCTCGAGATCTGCGAGAAAAAAAAGTTCACCCCGACCTTTCACAACCTGCAGATCCTCGGCATCTGCGACGGCTGCAAGCGCAAAGGCGAAATGCCCGACTCGCCCGACCGCGTCCGAATGATTCAGCCCACTCGATTGAGGAAATAGACCATGCTCCAGGCACTGATCATCGTTTTCCGTGAAGGTTTCGAGGCGTTTCTCACCGTCGCGATCATCTTTGCGTACCTGAAGAAAACCGGACGCGCCTCCCTCCGTCCTGCCGTATGGGCAGGCATCGGCGTCTCCGTCATCGCGAGCTTCGCGCTCGGCTGGTGGCTGCAGCGCGTCAATCAGCCGCTGTGGGAAGGCGTGCTCGCCCTCGTCGCTGCAGTGCTCGTGGCCACGTTCGTCATTCACATCTGGCGCGTCGCGCCGACGATGAAGCGCGACATGGAAACGCGTCTCGAAGCGCAGGCCTCGAAGCCGATCGCATGGCTGGGCGTGTTCGTCTTCACGCTTTTCATGATCACCCGCGAGGGGATGGAAACCGCGCTGATGCTGATCCAGGTGCGCATGGGACGCTTCTGGCTCGGCTGCGCCCTCGGCCTCGCCGCCGCGGCCGCGATGTCGTGGGTGTGGGCGCATTACGGCCATCGCATCAACGTGAAACGCTTCTTCCAGGTCACCGGCCTCTTTCTTCTTCTCTTCACGATTCAGATGATCTTCTTCGGCGTGCATGAGCTCTCGGAAGCGGAAGTGCTTCCGAACAGCGAGGTGATTCACGCCGCCACCGAGCCGTACTCCGCCGACGGCCGTTACAGCATGTGGATCCTGCTCGCGATGATCGGCGTCTGCGCCGTGTTCGTCGCCGCGACCACCGCGTTCGACCGCAGCCGCGCGCGCCATCACCGAGGACCGATCGAGGCATGAGATTCGTGGCGATGTTCATCGCCGCGCTCGCAACCATTCCCGTCGTCGCCAAGCCTGCCGTCGCGCAACGCGCGCGGTACGTGATGGGAACGGTGTGCGAGATCGCGGTGCCGTCGAGCTCGGAAGCAGAGATCGAGCGTGCGTTCGCGGAAGCAAAGCGCATCGAGTCGCTGCTCTCGACCTGGACGGACGACAGCGCTTTGTCGCGCCTCAATCGCGGCGAAGTCGAAGCGCCGCAGGAACTCCGTGCGCTCCTCGACACGACGCTCGCGTTCGCCCAGCGCACCAACGGCGCGTTCGATCCGCGCATCAAATCGCTGATCGACGCATGGCAGATCCGCAAAGGCGGCGTGCTCCCTTCCCACGACGCAATCGCGCAGGCGATGCAGACGAAGCAGTGGGAAGAAGGGGCGTTCGGCAAAGGCTACGCGCTCGATCGCATGCTCTCGATGATCAGCGCGCCGAACGCGATGATCGACTTCGGCGGACAGCTCGTCGTACGCGGCGAGCTGCGCGTTTCGATTGCCGATCCGCAGCAGCGCCAGCATCCGATTCTCGACTTCACGCTGCGCGACGCCTCGCTCTCGACGAGCTCCGGTTCGGAGAAAACGTTCGAGGCGAACGGCCGCCGTTTCTCCCACATCGTCGACCCGCGCACCGGCGAAGCATTGCCGCCGCGCGGCTCGGCCTCGGTCATCGCGGAGGACGCGCTGACCGCCGACATCCTCTCCACCGCTCTCTATGTGATGGGCGAAGACGACGGTCTTCGCTGGGCGGACGCCAACGGTGTCGCCGCCATCTTCATCGATCCCCAACGCAACATCCGGCTCTCGGCAAAAGCTCGCGAACGCGCGCGCGGGCTCTCGCTGCTCGACCGGAACTTCACAGTGAAAAAGGAATGAACATGTTGAAGCGTTTCGCGAGCACCGCGCTCACCCTCCTCGTCACCACCAGCCTCTTTGCTCAGGATGCAAGCGACCTCGAACGCCGTCTGCGTGAGCTCGAACAGAAGATTGCGCAGATGCAGACCGCGCAGCCGAACGCCGATCTCACCGAGATCCGCCGTCAGATCGAAATCCTCGGACAGGAAGTCGAAGCGCTGAAGACGCGGCAGACCGACAAGCCCGCCGTCGCCGACGACGAGCAGTACGGCCTCGGCGCCGCAGCCTCGAAGGTTTATCGCGCGGAGCCGGGCGTGTCGATCGGCGGCTACGGCGAGTTTCTCTATCAGAACCCCGATGGCGAAGTTGCAACCGCCGACTCGCTGCGTGCAGTCCTCTACACCGGCTACAAATTCAATGATCGCGTGCTGTTCAACTCGGAGGTCGAGCTCGAGCACGCAAACCTTGAGCGGGGCGGCAACGTGGAGCTCGAGTTCGGATACCTCGACTATCTCATCCGTCCCGAGCTGAACGTGCGCGGCGGCTTCGTGCTCATGCCGGTCGGTCTCACGAACGAGCAGCACGAGCCGACCGCGTTCTTCGGTGCGCGCCGTCCGCTCGTCGAGCGCGTGATCATCCCCACGACGTGGTCGGAGCTCGGCGGCGGCGTGTTCGGTGACGTCGGCCGCACGAGCTATCGCGCCTATCTCGTCACCGGTCTCGATGCTGCCGGTTTCGGCGGCGAGGAAGGCATTCGCGAAGGACGTCAGGGCGGCGGTGAGGCGCTGGCGGAAGACTGGGCGGCGGTCGGCCGCGTCGACTTTCATCCGTTCGCGGGCACGTTCGTCGGCGGCTCGCTCTACAGCGGCAGCTCCGGCCAGGGTCGTGGTTTCGCCGGCCGCGTGACCCTCGGCGAAGTGCACGCCGATGCACGTTTCCGCGGCGTTTCGCTCCGCGCGCTCTACACGCGCGGCCGCGTCGGCAATGCCGCTGAAATCGCCGAAGCGAATGGAAGCGAAGAAGACGAGGCGATCGGCCGCAGCTTCGGCGGCTGGTACCTCGAAGGCGGTTACGACATCACGTCGCTGTTCGGCCGCGGCGAGATGACGCTCACGCCGTACGCGCGCTGGGAGTCGCTCGATACGCAGCGTCAGGCCGCGCGCGGGTTCGTTCGCAATCCGGAGAACGAGCAGAACGTGCTCACGCTCGGCGTCGCGTTCAAGCCGATCCCGCAGACGGTGATCAAGCTCGACTGGCAGGACGTCGACAACGAAGCCAATACAGGAACCGATCAGTGGAACGTTTCCATCGGCTACATCTTCTGATCGCACTCGCGCTCGTCGCGGCGTCTGCACACGCGCGCGTCTTCCTGACGCAGCAGCAGGCGCTCGCGACGGCTTTTCCCGCGGGGACGAAAGTCACGCGGCAGGCGCTCTTTCTCACGCCCGAGCAACTGAATGCGGCGAAGAAAGAGAGTGGTCTCGACTTCACCGATCGCATGATCGTCCGCTACGCCGGCAGCACTGCTGCCGGCGTAGTCGGTTACGCGTACTTTGATACGCATCGCGTGCGCACGATGCCGGAGACGGTGATGGTCGTCGTCGACGCGCAAGGCAAGGTCGATCGCATCGACATCCTTTCGTTCGACGAGCCGCCCGACTACTTTCCGCGGCAGCGCTGGATCGATCAGTTCAAGGGACGCAAGCTCGATAAGG
>JALYOB010000457.1 GCA_030857085.1 Acidobacteriota bacterium
GAGGAACGCGGCCTGTCCGGGGCGGAAGATTTTCCGGTCATAGTGCACGGTGACGTGGGATGCATTGGAGCGCCGCAGTGCCTCGCGCGAGGCCCAGTCCCAGTGGCGGCCCTGGCTGAGGTCGCGGTCGGGCGGCCGCATGTAGGTCAGGCGGGGAGCGTTCAGCTCGCGGCAAAAGCCGGCAAGTTTGCGGACTTCCTCCTCGTTCGAGGAATTGTCGGAGACGAAAATCTGCAGCTCGCAATTCTGCTGGTCGAGCAGATGACGAACGGCGTTCATGGCCATGTCCGCGCGGTTGCGCGTCGGAATCGCAAACGCCAGCGAGGCTTGCGTCATCGCACACGCCTCACATAGCCGCCGCGGTAATACGACAGTCCCTGCGTCAGCAGCGACTCATTGAACGAAAACGCCGGCTCATCGAGGACGAAGTCGGGATTCTCCTGGACGAACTCGGCGGCGGCCTGGCGAGGATTGTTCCACGGCCATTCGGGCGTGGTGCGCGGGCCGCCTGCGGCGAGGGTCATGATGTAGCCGTCCATCGCGATGATGTACGAGCCGGGCGTGACCATCGGGCCATAGGCGCGCAGTTCCGCGGCGACGTGGGCTTTGGTGTGATTGGAATCGAGCATCACCACCACCGTCTCGCCGGGTTGGATGAGCGACTGCACGCGCTGCACGATGTCGGGATCGATCGAGCTTCCTTCGATCAGGGTCATTCGATGAAAGAGCGGATGCGCTTCAATGGCGGTGCGATTGTGCGGCCGGATCTCGACGTCGACTCCGATGACGCGGCCGCGTCCCATCGCCTGACAAAGCGACGCGTAGAACGCGAGGCCGCCGCCGTGCGCGACTCCGGTCTCGATGATGACGTCGGGCTGGAGTCGCCAGATCAGTTCCTGCAGGCGCACCAGGTCTTCCGGCAACTGCACGACCGGTCTGCCCATCCAGGAGAAGGTGTAGATGTGTTTGACCCACCAGCCTGCGCGCAGCCAGGCGTCGGAGACGGCGGCGAACGCCTCGGGCGTGTCGAGCGCGAACGTGGCCGTTTCGCCGTTTTTCTCGACGATGACGATGCCGCGTTCTTCATCGATCGAGATCATCGCGCCACCTCCCGTTTGTACGCATCGATCAGGGCGGGAAGGTGATCGAGGAGGGCCGCAGGCGTGAAGCCGAATTCATCGTGCGCGCGCTCGATCGAGATCTCGGGATAGAGCCACGTTTCGGCATTCGGCGCGACCGAGACCTTGCAGCCGGTAATGCGGGCGATGGCGGCGGTGATCTCGCCGTTGGTGACGTTCACGCCGCCGGCGACGTTGTAGATCCGCTCGCGCGCCTCTGTGGCAATGCGCGGCAGGAGCGTGACGACGTCGCTCACGCTGACGTAGTCCTTGGCCGATTCGAGGGAAGTTCGCAGCACGATTTCTCCGGTGGTCAGCGCGTCGGTCACGATCGACGCGAGGAAGTTGTGCGGCTCGGATCCGTCGCCGTACACGTTCGACAGCCGCACGACGCGACCGCGGTCGCCGAGGGTGAGGACGACCGCCTCGCCCATCGCTTTGGAGAGGTTGTACAGACCTCCGGTCGTGGTCGGCTCGACGGTGAGGTCATCGTGTTCGCGAGCCTTGTCGCTCTGCTGATCTTTGTACAGGCGCGTGGACGAGAGATAGACGAAGGAGTCGAACGAGCAGTGCCGCGCAAAGTCGACGATGCGGCACACGTGTGCGTCGACGGTGTCATAGGGGCGGGTGCGGAAATCGGCGGTCACGCCCGCGCAGTCGATCACGTGACCGAGCGGCCGGCCGCGCAGCGGCTCATCGCGGTGTGGCGTTTCGAAAGCGACGTTCGACTCGCGCAGATGGCGGGCCAGATGCGAGCCGATGAACCCTTCCGCTCCGAGGATGGTGATCATCGCGGACGGAGACCTCCGGCGGGGTGATGAAGCGCAGGGTCGCGATGCAGGAGCAGCTTCGGACTGACGTGCGGCCGGATGAGGAAGCCGTCGTTCTGCACCAGCGCCGCGTCTTTGATGGCCAGGACGTTGAAGCCGTGCGGTGGCCCTTCGAGATAGGCGGTCGCGGCGGGGACGAGCTCGATCGGACCGTCGCCGAGGTCGTAGTTCGACTGGAAATCACGGACGGCGAACATCGTGTAGCCGAGCGACGCGAGATAGCGGAGGATGCCGGTGTTGTGCAGACCGTCGGACCAGTCGACGTATGAGCGGTGCACTTCGAAGACGAGATGCGGAGCGGTTCCGGCGGGCTGCGACAACTGGCTTCTCGCGCCCTGCAATGCGGCGAGTTCCGCCCCTTCGAGGTCGAGCATGATGAGGTCGAGCCGTTCGATCTCGCTGGAGCGGAGATACGAGTCGATGGTCGTGGTGGGGAAGGTCGGCCCTTCCTCGCCGTCTGACGCGGCGACGCTCGATGCGAGTGCGTCGGGCCCGACCAGACGAAGGCGCGAGCTGTCGTCGCTCCAGAGTCCGACCCGGTTGACGCGGATGTTCTCGAGGCCATTCAAGCGTGCGTTGTGCTCGAGCATCGCGGCCTGGTCAGTGTTCGGCTCAAACGCATGCACGCTGCCGCGATTGCGCAACCGGTCAGCGATGAGCACTGCCTGATCGCCAAAGTACGCGCCGCCGATGAGGACGTGGCGCGCGCGTTCGGAGAGCCGCAACAAAAGCTTCGTCGTCTGCGGCTCCCAGACGTGATCCGGCTTCTCCGGGATCGACATCACGAAGTCGCGGGCGATCTTCGATCGATAGTGAAACTCGAAGACGATGCCGCTGCTCAGCTCTTTGCGCACGCGCTCGACGTTCTCGTGCAGCGCGTCGACGATCGGGCCGGTGATGTCGTCGCGCACGGTCGTGAACAGGTGCTCGGGAAGCTGCTCGAATTTCTGGCAGGTGCGGATCATCTCCGCGCGGATGGCAGGGTCGCCGCCGAGCCGGCTCAGCGCGGTGCGCAGTGCATCGTCGTTCATGGTTTGAAGATCAGTCCTTGTCCCGTCGGGAGCGGCAGCACCTGCACGCCGCGGTGGCGTGCGAAGTCGTCGAGCGCGGTCTGCATTCCGGAGAAGAACGTCTGGCCGTAGTCGTCCAGCACGATCGGCGCGCCGCTGCTCAGGCGATCCCAGAAAAACTCGGCGGCCGCGACCGACGGTCCGGCGGTGTTGAGGTCAATGCAAAGGTAGCAGAGTTTTTCGGCGGTGACGGACGGCAGGATCTCCGGCACTTTGCCGCGCACGATGACGGCGTTGGGGAAGGGCGCGAACGTGCGCACGACGTCGTCGTAGGTCTGGTCGTAGCGCGTGCCGAGGAACTGTCCACGCGCATCATCCGGAAGCGTGTCCGGAGGGATGCCTTCGTACGTATCGACGAGGTAGAACTTTTTGTGCGCGAGGCTCGCGAAGTCGACGTAGTGCATTGCCGCGAGCGAGAAGCCGCCGCGATCGACGCCGCATTCGACATAGTCACCTTCGATGGCGCGCGCCTTCATGGCCGCCCAGCAGACGGTGTAGGCGCGCCATTCGATGTCCGCGCCGTGCCACGCGCCGATCGCTTTCGCCCTGCGGTACGCGTCACGAAACGACGGCTCTTCACGAAAGCTGGCGCTGTGGAGTGTGGCGAAGCCGTCACCCTCGTACGTCCACGGCAGATCGGCCTGAGGCCACAGAATGCGCGAGAGACGGTACCGGATCCGGCCGGACAGCGAGAGGTTCTCGTACATCAGCTCACCTGAAAATCGGGGTAATCGTCGTCGCGCTCGGCGATGACCGCGACCTCGATCGGCCAGCGAACGGCAAAGGCGGGGTCGTTCCAGCGGACGCCGGCGGCCGCTTCACGATGGTAGGGCGTGGACATCTGGTAGCTGATCTCGGTCTCGTCTTCCAGCGTCTGATATCCGTGCGCGAAGCCTTTCGGGATGTACAACATGCGCCGGTTTTCCGCCGTCAGCTCGACGGCGAACCACTGCCGGAAGGCCGGCGAGCCGGGGCGGAGGTCGATCACCGCATCATACACAGCACCGCGCGTGCACCGGACGAGCTTCACCTCACCGAACGGCTCGCGCTGATAGTGCATGCCGCGCAGCGTTCCTCGCCGGCTGCTGAAGGCGATGCTGCTTTGCGCGAAATGCGTTTCGAGTCCGTGCGCGCGGAACTCTTCTTCGCAATAGGTGCGGGCGAAAAAGCCACGGTGATCTTC
>JALYOB010000458.1 GCA_030857085.1 Acidobacteriota bacterium
TGTCCAGGTGGACGAGGACGGCGGGACTTCCCGCGTTCTTGAACGTTACGGCGCTACCGGGCGCGACATCGGACGCGGCCGCGATGGCGCCCGATGAGGACGCGGCCTTGGAGCCCTTCTCGGAGCCCTTGCCACCCTGGGCGCCGGAGTTGCCGCCACCGTAACCGCCACCACCGTAACCGCCACCACCGCCGCCGCCGCCGCCGCCGCCACCGCCGCCGTAGCTACCGCCACCGCCGCCGCCGCCCGGTCGTCCACCGCCGCCGAAGCCTCCGCGACCGCCGCCGCCACCACCGGTGCGCGGGCGATCCTCAGCCGCGTTCACGCGCAGCGCGCGTCCGCCGAGCTGGTAGCCGTTGAACTTTTCGATCGCGGACGCCGCGTCGGCGTCGTTCTCGTACTCGACGAAAGCGAAGCCGCGCGGGCGGCCGCTTTCCCGGTCCATCGGCAGGAACACGTCCCGGACCGGTCCGACCTGCGTGAACAGATCCTGGACCTCGGTCTTCGTCGTGTTGAAATCAAGATTCCCTACAAATACTTTCGAAGGCATTCATCCGTCACTTTCTGCCCATTGCGTTCCCGACAGTCTGACAGGGCATAGAGAGGATTCGCAAGCTCCGCGCCGTTTCCGTTGCGCCAGACCGGTGACGCTCTCGCGACAGGCGGCCCGGCAGGCGGGTGCTATTCTTCCTCCACGTCCAGTACCTCGGAGTACCTCGGAGTACCTCGGTACCTCGGTTTTTCCTCCGAGGTACCGAGGTACTCCGAGGAACCGAGGTACTCCCAGATCGTTCAGGAGACCAATTCATGACCGTTCAGTCCGCCCCTTCGTCCATCGAGCGGGAACTGGAGTTTCGCAAGAAGCTCACCACGATTGCGAACCAGATCAACTCGGCCGAGTCGATCCCGCACATCCTCATGACTCTGCGGGACAAAATCCTCGAGCTTCTCGACGCGGAACGGCTGACGATCTACGCGATCGACACCAAGAATCAGGAGCTCTACTCGCTGCAGAAGATCGGCGAGGTGCCGAAAGAGATCCGCGTCCCCAAATCGTTCGCGTCGATCTCGGGCTTTACCGCCCTCGCCCGCCGCACGATCAACATCAAAGACGCGTACGACGCGGCCGAACTGCAGAAGTTCCACGCGAACCTCCGGTTCGACCAGCGCTGGGACAAGCAGACCGGCTTCCGCACGCGCGCGGTCCTCTCCGTGCCCATCCTCTTCGAGAAATACCTTCTTGGCGTGGTGCAGCTCATCAACAAGCGCCACGGCGTTGCCTTCACCGCCCAGGACGAAGATGCCGCGGAAGAAATCGCCCGCATCCTCGGCATCGCTTTCTACAACCAGCATCGCGTGGCGCGGCAGACGAAGCCCTCGAAGTTCGGCGTCCTGATCGACAAAGGCGTGCTCTCGGAGAAGGATCTCGAGCAGGCGGTCAGCAATGCGCGCGTGAACAACACGACGGTCGAGAAGGTGCTCATTGAAGAGATGAACGTCCCTCGGGAAGAGCTCGGCCGCTCGCTCTCCGCCTATTACTCGACGCCGTGGTTCAACTACGACGGCACACAGACCATCGCCGCCGATCTCAAAGAGCGCGTCTCCTCCGACATCTGGAAAAAACACGTCGCTGCGCCGGTGGAGCGCAAACCGGGTGTGCTCATCGTGGCGGTGGAAGACCCGCAGGATCTGACGCGGCTGGACGGCATCCGGGCCATGAATCTCGCCCCGCGCTACGACTTCCAGATCGCGTTCAAGCACGACATCATGGCGTACATCGCCGCGTCCTACGGCGAGAAGCTCGACGGTACGTCCACAGACGCCGCCGATCTCGCGAAAATCATCGACATGCTCGGTGACGGCGAGGCGGAAGTGGAAGAGGAGGCGAAGGCGGAGCCGGAGATCGATGAAACGGATTCCGGCATTGTGAAGCTCGCTAATCAGCTGATCATCGAAGCCTTCAATCGCGGCGCCTCGGACATCCACGTCGAACCGGACGGCGCGAAGAATCCCTGTCAGGTGCGCCTGCGCATCGACGGTGATTGCATCAGATTCATGGAAGTGCCGGGCGCGCACCGCAATGCGCTCGTGCAGCGCCTCAAGATCATGGCGAAGCTCGATATCTCCGAGCGACGGAAGCCGCAGGACGGCAAGATCCGCTTCCGTTATCCCAAAGGCGTCATTGAGCTGCGCGTCGCGACGATCCCGACTGCCAATCAGAACGAAGACGTGGTGATGCGTATCCTCGCCGCGTCGAAGCCTCTGCCACTGGACAAAATGGGTTTTTCCGAGCGCAATCTCAATGCGTTCAAGACCCTTCTCGCGAAGCCTTACGGCATTGCGCTGGTCGTCGGCCCGACCGGCTCCGGCAAAACCACCACGCTGCACTCCGCCCTCGGATTCATCAATACCGAGGATATGAAGATCTGGACGGCGGAAGACCCGGTGGAAATTACACAGAGAGGGCTGCGCCAGGTGCAGGTGCAGCCGAAAATCGATTTCACGTTTGCCGCTGCCATGCGCTCGTTCCTGCGCGCCGATCCGGACGTGATCATGGTCGGCGAAATGCGCGACCACGAAACAGCCGCCATCGGCATTGAAGCGTCATTGACCGGTCACCTCGTCTTCTCGACGCTGCACACGAATTCGGCCCCGGAGACGATTACGCGTCTTCTGGACATGAACATCGATCCGTTCAATTTCGCCGACGCATTGCTCGGCATCATGGCTCAGCGCCTCATTCGCGTGCTCTGTCCGAAATGCAAAGAGGGGTATCACCCGACGCAGGAGGAGTTCGAGGAGATCATCGAAGCGTACGGCTACGATTACTGGGCGGGGACGGGCATCACATATACGAACGACCTGACGCTCTATCGGCCGAAGGGCTGCAATCACTGCAACAACACCGGCTACAAAGGCCGTATGGGCGTGCACGAACTGCTCGTCGGAACGGACGAACTGAAAAAAGCAGTGCAGCGGCGATCGCCCATCGACGAACTGCGCAAACTGGCGATGGAGCAGGGGATGCGCACGCTCATGCAGGACGCGGTGGAGAAGGCGTTCAAGGGCCACACGGACGTGAAACAGGCGCGGGCAATCGCTGTCAAGTAATGCCGCGCGACAGACGCTCCGCGCTGCGGCGGCTGGCGCCGCTGCAGCCGGCGAGCTGACGCTCGCGGCTGAGCGCCGCCGTTTGGGGGGAGAGCGCGACCAGCGCGGCGCGGCGATTAGCGCGGCACCAGGGCCACAATGCGTAAGGGGCCGCCGGAGCCGTTTGCGATTTTCATCGGCAGCGCAATGATCCATGCTCCGCGCTCGGGGACGCGGTCGAGGTTGGCCACGTTTTCGAAGCCGGGGACGTTCGCGCCATTGGCCACCTGGTGGACGATGAAGTCTTTCGACGCGCCGTAGTCGATACTCGCGGTGTCGATGCCGATTGCGGCAACGTGGCGCTCATTCACGAGCAGACGCGCGGCTTCCTCGCCATAGGACGGAAAATGCAGTTTGTCCGTCGCGCCGGGCGTGTCGTCGCCGAAATACGCTTTGCGATTTCCATAACGGCTGCCCCAGCCGGTGCGCAACAGCACAATGGTTCCGCGGGGAATGATGCCATTGCGCGCTTCCCATGCGCGGACGTCGTCGGCGCTCAGCCGATAGTCCGAGTCGTTGGCCGCCTTGCTCGTGACATCGAGCACGATGGCCGGCGCGATGAGCTGCTGCAGCGGGAGCATGTCGAGCGTCACGCCATTGGCCGAAAAGTGAATGGGCGCGTCGAGATGGGTGCCGCCATGTTCGGGCGCGGAATAAGCGTTCGAGGAGTAAAAGTAGCCGCCCGGCGTCGGTCCATACGCGAGCTGTTCGAGTTTGAAGCCGTAGGGCGAATTCGGCCAGTACAAGGTGTTCGCGTCAAAGGCATAGGTGAGGTCGACGATCTCCGCATGCGCGACGTCGACGAGCGGCCGCGATGCGGTCGCACAGCCGGTCAGGACGAGGAACAGCAGTGCCAGCACGTTTCGCATGGCGGCACTGTATCGCAGGTGGAACGACGAGCGCCGACGGGCTGCGATCACCTATGACAACGGAGCGGCCGGCGCCGAGGAACTGCTCGCAGAACTCCAACGGCGCCTCGGGGGCTTTGACAACAAGCAGCTGGCGGCCGCGATGCTGAGCACGTCGAACGCCCGTTTTGTCGTGTGGAGC
>JALYOB010000459.1 GCA_030857085.1 Acidobacteriota bacterium
CGCGTCAGGTAACGGTGAGCCGAGCATCGCGCTGCGAAACAAACCGAGCAGCGGAGTCATGGGATTCCAGAAAAAGTACTTCTCGAATCGGCCGGACACCGGATAGAGGATGGGACTGAGGTAAAAAGCGATCGCGAGCACGAACGTGATCACGTGCGGCACGTCGCGGAAGAAAACGTACGTCGTCGCCAGAAAGAAACCGAATCCGATCTGCACGAGCAGCTGCAGCAGGAGCGCGACCGGCAGAAGCCAGATCTTCGTCGCGTCGAGTCCGCGCACGAGGAGTGCGATCGTGAAGATCACCAGCGCAACCGACTCGAAGATGAGCGCGGTTGCATTCGGCACCACGACCAGCACTTCGCTCCGCAGCGGCAATTTGCGAACGATGGCCGAGCTTTCGACAATCGAGGTCGTCGAGCGCAGCAGCCCTTCATTGAATCCGAGCCACGGCAAAAGTCCGGAGATGAGAAAATAGATGTAGCTGTCGCCCGCGACGCCCGCACGGCCGCCCGGAATCATGAAGGTGAAGACGAACCAGTAGAGAACGACGAAGCTGAGAGGCTGGAGGACAGCCCACGCGAGTCCGAGAGCCGACCCGGTGAAGCGCGCGGTCAGATCGCGCTTGATGAGCTGGCTGAGCAGGTGGAGAGTGGCGTACGTGGCGGAGCCCCCGGAGGGCTTGACACGACGAGTCAGCGCCCACATCTTGAAACTTGCGTCACGTTATTGTTTAATAGCATAAAAGTCAACGAATGCCGTCTCTACAAGCAGTCATGAACAGACCAGCACAGCTCGAACTCGTCGGCCGGAAAATCCGGCAGCTCCGCCGCCAGCGCAAGCTGACGCAGGTGGAGCTCGCCGAAAAGATCGGCATCCATCAGTCGGATCTCTCTCGCATGGAACAGGGCGAGTACAAAGTCGGTCTGGACACGCTGCTCAAGATCCTGCAGTGCTTCGATCTGAGCATCGGAGACTTTTTCGACGAGAACAATCGGGCCAATACGGTGTTCGAGAAGTTCCGCGCACTCAGCCCGAGTGCACAGAAGGAAGTCGAAAGCTTCATCGAGTTCAAGCGCGCGCTGGAAGGCGATGGCGAGTTCGAAGGGGTGGAGGGTGGAGATGCCGATGCTTGAGCAGCATGCCGCACAAGTCGAAGAGCTGCGCCTCGCGGCGCTGAGCCGTGTTCGCCAGGGTGATTACGAAGAAGCACTGTCGATTTACGACGAAGCTCTCGCGCTCTCGACGGATGAAGAAGCGCGCGAACTCATCACGATCAACAAAGCCGACGCAATGATCGCGCTCGAGCGCTCGGGACCCGAGGTCCACGAGCTGCCGCGCGTCATCATGCGCCGCCGCAGCCCGCGCCACGTCTACCTCGCGGCGTATGCGCTTCAGTACAAATACCGCCTCGAGAACGATCTCAAGCGCGCTCTCTTCTACGGCCAGCTCGCACTGCGCACGGCAGACGAAGCGCACGAACCGTCGTGGCGCCGCATCGTTCTTCTCGAGCTCGGAAACATCTACGAGCTGGACTCGCAGATCGCGACTGCCATCGAATGCTTCGAAGAGTCGCTCGCGATCGGCGAAGAGTCGCGCGAGAACCGCGACAAAGATCTCAGCCACGCATACGCCATCGAAAACCTCGGCTACTGCAAGCTGCTCGAAGGAAAGATCGAAGATGGTCTCGCCTACGTGCACGAAGCGCTGGCCATGCTTTCCGATCCGATCGGCCGCGCCGAAGCGTACGTCGATCTCTGCTACGGCTACGTTGAATACGGCGACTATGCGCACGCTCGCGTGTATGGCGAGGCGGCGCTCGAAATCGCCAAAGACCCGCGTCAGATCCGCAACGCTCACTATCTCCTCGGCGAAGCCTGCTACAAGGCCGGCGATACCGAGGGCGCCACGTTCCATTTCGACGAACTCGCAAAGTTCTACCCGCAGTTCCGTAACCTCAAGAACCTGCTTTTCGCCATCGATCTGAGGTCGATGGTGAACCTCAAACTATGAGAAGACTGCTCTTCGCTCTCTGCCTTCTCGTCCTGCCGGTCCTCGCGACCGCGCAGGATCGCGAAGCGCTTCTGACGCCGGACGGTACGCTGTACACGATCGAGACGCAGCTCAATGCGAACGATCAGTACGGCGGCGCGCACCTCCTTCTGCGCTCGCAGCGCGGAACCGAAGTCGCGCAGGAAGTCGTTCCGGCAACCCGCGGTGAAGGCTCGCATACTGAGCCGGCAATCGCATACGACTCCGAATCGAAAACGCTCTTCGTCTTCTGGCTCCGCCACGTCGGCATCATGTCGAGCCAGCTGATGTTCGCGTGCCGCGACGCAAACGGCACGTGGAGTGAGGCGGAGTCGTTCGGCCGTCCTTTCGATTACCGCGAAAACCTCCGCATCGCCGTGACGCGCCGCACGACCGATATCGACGGCACCGTCAGCGACGCACCTGCCGTCAGCGTGCATCTCGTGTGGTGGGAGTTCAACAGCGATGACGGCAGCGAGTCCGCCCGTTACGCGATGCTCTCGATCGAAAACGGCCACGTGCAGACGATGGACGTCGTCGACCTCAACACCTTCGGCGGCCCGGCGGAGAAACCGGCGAAAGACGCGAATGCGGCGCCGATCAGCCCCGCCGTTCTGAAGCAGCCGCTCCTCTTTGCCTCCCCTTCCCAGGACAGCGTTCTGGTCGTCTTCGGCGACACGTCGACGGGTTCGCTGCACGAGACGCGCGTGAAGCCGACGAAGATCGTGGCCAACGGCCGTCTCCGCGTGCCGGTCGGCCGCCGCGAAGGTGGAGCCGGCGTGCCGCGCTTCGCCGTTGCGGATGAGAGCCGAATCGACGGCATCTACGGCACTGCGAATCGCCTGGCGCTCTACTCGCGCGAAGGCAGCAAGCTGCAGTACGTGATCATGAAAGACAGCGCCTGGACGGAGACCCGTTCGATCGCGCTCGACGACCAGATCACGAGCGGCGCCGCAATCGACGCGCTCCGCCGCCTCCTCAACGAACACTAACCTCGGCCCTCACACGGGGCAGCAAAAAGCCGGCGCAAACGCGCCGGCTTTTTTGTTTGTGCGCGATTGCTCGCGCGCCTCAGTAGCGAGGCTTCGCCGTCTTGGCCGAGGTGATGATGCCGATGCCGATGAGCAGCAGCGCGCCGACGCCGATCCAGAAGTTCGGCACTTCGAACTTATACGCGACCAGCGCAAGAGCAATGATGACAATGAGCCAGCCGACGAAGGAGAGATTGAACCAGTTCACGTGCGTACCTCCGCGGCGGGAGTCAGCAAAGTCGTTGCCCGAACGCAAAAAAGCCCGGCCCCTTGCGGTGCCGGGCTTTCGCTGCAGCGCAGCAGATGCTCTCTCTTTTACGCTCCGCGGATGAGGAACGCGATGATGAGCGCGTAGATGACCAGCGACTCGATGAGCGCGAGACCGATGATCATCGCGAGACGGATCGCGCCGGCAGCTCCCGGATTGCGGGCGATGCCTTCGCAGGCCGCGACGATCGCGCGCGACTGACCGATTGCACCAGCTGCTGCGGCGATGCCGAGAACGAACGCGGCACCGATGACACCCCATGCCACACCGTTGCCGGTCGTGGTCGCCGCCGTCTGGGCGAACGCCGAAAAGCTCGTCATCGCCAGGGTGACGAACAGGATCATGTGCTTCTTGTTCACTCGATTCTCCTCCTTTTCAAAATCTCGAAACCCGTAGGTTGTTCGATATCGATGTGTTTCTAGTGTTCTTCCGTCGCGACCGCGCCGCCGATGTAGACCATCGTGAGCATGATGAAGACGAAGGTCTGCAGGAACGCGCCGAAGATGCCGAGGCCCATCATCGGCCAGGGAATCACGAACGGCAGCATGCCCATGAAGATCCCGGTGGCCGTGTGCTCGCCGAAGATGTTGCCGAACAAACGCATGCCGAGCGACAGAATGCGCGCGAAGTGACCGATCACTTCGATCGGGAACATGAGCGGCGCCAGCCACCAGATCGGGCCCGCGAAATGCGCGAGGTAATGCCCTGCGCCCTGCGCGCGAATGCCCTGGTAGTTGTAGTAGAGAAACGCCGTCAGCGACAGCGCGAAGGTCGTGTTCACATTGCTCGTCGGCGGCTGCAGAAAGAAGAACAGGCCGAACATGTTCGAGATGAAGATGAACACGGCGAACCCGCCGATGACGTAAAGG
>JALYOB010000081.1 GCA_030857085.1 Acidobacteriota bacterium
GTCGCGCTCTCCGGCCTACGCCAGTTCGCCGGCCGCACGTTCGATCTCGGTGCGGAGGCTTGCGACGTAGCGGGCCAGATCGCCGTCGCCGCCGGCCTCGATCATCTTCTCGAGTTGTGCCGCGTCGTCGGAAATCTGCTGATAGCCGTAGCTGCCGCCGGAGCCCTTGAGCTGATGTGCGAGATAGGCGAGCCGGTCGAGCGACTCCTGATTCCCGCCGCCGAGGGCTGATTCCATTTCTTCGACTTTGCCACGGGCTTCGTCGAGAAACTCGCGCCGGAGCTCGTTGAGTTCGTGATCCACCATTGCTGTTGCCACCATCTCGTCCCGGCCCCGGCCGTTGCATGCGTTATGCCGCGAACACTCCCCGCTGACGCCGCCAACTCCCCTATCATTGCCGCGCTGATGACTGCTGAAACGCTCATCGTGCCGCGGGCGCCGTTCGACATGGAAGAGCCGTGGATGATGCCGGCCGCGTGCGTTCCGGTGCGTCTGCTCCGTGCGACCGACGGCGCGCCGCCGCGGCTCGCGACCACCGTGGCCGCATGGTTCGATGAAACGTATCTGAGCGTCCTCTTCTCCACGGCCGATGATTACGTGCGCTCCACGCTCATCCAGCACGACGCGCCGCTGTATGAAGAAGACGTCGTCGAAATCTTTCTGGCGCCTGAGACGCTGCGGCACTACTTCGAGCTCGAAGTGAGTCCGCGCGGAACGCTCTTCGATGCGCGCATCGACTCGCCGGATGGACATCGCGGCACGATGAGCGTCGATCGCGAATGGAACTGCGACGGCCTCGTCGCGGCGGTGCGCAGCGTCATCGAAAAGAGCGGCTCGACGAGCACCGACACCATCGTTCGCGTGCCGTTTGCTGCGCTCGAACGTGGCGTTCCAATTAATGGCGAAACGTGGCGCGTGAATTTTTTCCGCATCGACCGCCATCCGGATCTCGGCGACGAATACAGCGCTTGGCAGCCGACCCTCAAAACACCCGCAGATTTCCATGTTCCGGCGGCGTTTGGAACGCTTCTGTTTCAGCGCTAAGGCATTCAGGGCACAGGGAATTCATCCGATCTTTTCTGATTTGTAGCCCACGCTCGTCACGATCGGACTTACAGTGACCGGCGGCTGAGGAACCCCTTTTCTTTCATGGCTCGAAGGATCTCCAGACTTCTCGTGGCAATCGTTGCCGCCGCCTCTGTTGCTGCCGCCGATGGACCGAAATGCAATGGTGCGGCGCGCGAATGCGAACAGCAGATCCGCCAGATGCTCAGCGGCCGCCGCTATCTCGGCGCAACGATTGAAGACCAGCATCCGGGACTCATCGTCAAGTCCGTCATTCCGAAGAGTCCTGCCGAGCGGGCGGGCCTGCTTCCGGGGGACGTGCTCATCGCGCTGAACGGAAAGTCGCTCGTCGCTGCGAGCGCCCGCGACTTCAAGCAGATGATTGCCGATGCGCGTGCAACAGGCCGCCTCTGGATGATCATTGCGCGGCACGGCGCGTACAGCAAAGTCGAGACGAGACTCGAGCCGTATACGAAAGAACAGATCGCCAAGATCGTTGCCGCCCACCTGTCGCAGAGCCATCCGACGACTGCCGGCGCACAATGACCATGGCCGGAAGCCGATGCTCGATGCGATCACCTCGAAGCTGAAAGCAGCCGTCCCGCGTGCGGGACGGAGGCGCGATCGCGTCTCGATTCTCGTTCCCTTCCTCATCATCTCGTTAGGCCTGGGCGCGCTCGCATGGCGCTCGTACAACCTCTCGGTGCGCATGGAACAGGGCGCATCCGCGCTCGCTGGACAGTACGCCGGATATGCCGCCGAGATCACCGCACGCCGTGTCGACGCCGCAGTGCGCTCGGAGCTCACGGTCGTCTCGGATGAGTGGCAGCAGACCGAACGCCGCGGCGCGCCGACGTTTGCGGCACTCAGCGCGTGGATCGCCCGCCATCCGTGGATCGTCACCGCGATCTACGTTCCCGACGAAGATCCCGCCAGCTCGGTCTATTACGCGGAGCTCGGCCCGCGCACCAGGAGCGACGCGCGGCTCGAGCGCGAGTTCTTCACCTCCACCGGCACGCTGCGCTACGAATACAACCCGCGGCTTCTGCTCGCCGCGGTCGGTCACGCGATGCAGCAGCCGCCGCTCGCGAAGACCGGCGCGGGCACGCTGACCGTGCAGCGGAAAGCGGACGTCACGATCGTGATGAACGAGCCCCCCGGTCTCAAAAAACTCGCGGACGGATTCGCGCTCGTCGAGCCGCTCGCGCCGCCGCTCGATCGCTTCGGCGTGCGCGCAGTCGTGCGCACCGAATCCGTCGGCGGACGCGGATGGCAGAACCAGCGCGTGATGAGCTTGTGGGTGAGCCTGCTCGCGCTCGTCCTCACCAGCATCGGCGCGCTCCTCGCGCTGCGCGGCATCAACAAGGAAGCGGAGACGATGAAGCTGCGCGGCGCGCTCATCGCCAACGTCTCCCACGAGCTTCGCACCCCCCTCTCCATGATCCGCCTCGGCGCCGAGACGCTGATGCGCGGCAAGGTGAAGGAAAACGAACGCCTCGAGATTCAGGACCAGATCCTCCGCGAGGTGCTGCTCCTCTCGCACCTCGTCGAGAACGTGCTCGACGTCGCACGCATCCAGAACCAGAGCACCAAAGCGCTCGCATTCACGCCGGTTCGTCCGCGCGATCTCATTCGCACTCTGGTCACGACCTACGAGTCATGGATCCGCAGCAAAGGCTTCACGATCGCGCTCGAGCTCGACGAGAACGTTGCCGAACAGATGTGGGATCGCGACTCCGTTTCGCGCGCGCTGCTCAATCTCATCGACAACGCGATCAAGTATTCGGCCGACGAGAAGCGGCTCGAAGTGGTGCTGAGTCAGAACGCACAGGACGTGATGATCGAAGTGCGCGATCACGGCATCGGCATCGACGCCAAAGATGCGGCGAAGATCTTCGATCCGTATTACCGCGCGAAGTTTTCCGACACGACCACGCGCCGCGGCGCGGGGCTGGGCCTCACCCTCGTGCAGCAGATTCTCGCCTCGCACGGCGGCCGGGTCGAAGTGGAGTCGACGCCGCACGTCGGCTCGACGTTCCGTTTGATTTTCCCGCGCACACTCGAAAGCAGTGCGCCTGATGACATTCCTACGATGGCGCAGGCGCGCCAGGCGTTTTAGAAACTTTGAAGACAGCTGTCCCGTAACATTTACGGACGGAGAAGACGTATGACGAGGATTTTGATCGTTGAGGATGAATCCGGGCTGCGGCAGGGGCTCGAAATCAACCTCCGCCACGAAAACTATGAGACCGCGACGGCGGCGGACGGCGAGGAGGCGATTCGCCTCTTTCACGCCGAGTCGCCCGACCTCGTGCTGCTCGATCTGATGCTGCCGAAGAAAAGCGGATTCGAAGTGCTCGACCACATCCGCAAAGTCTCGAAAGTGCCGGTGATTCTGCTCACCGCGCGCGGCCAGGAGACGGACAAGGTGCGCGGCCTGCGCGGCGGCGCGGACGACTACGTCACCAAGCCGTTCGGCGTGCAGGAGCTGTTCGCACGCATCGATGCGGTCATGCGCCGCAGCGAGGTCGTGACCACGACCGCCAAGACGGTCTGCGAGGACTCGCTCATCCGCCTCGATCCCGCAACGCGCGAGGCGACGGCGAACGAGCAGAAGCTCAAGCTCTCGCCGAAAGAGTTCGACCTGCTGATGTATCTGTTCAAGAACAAGGATCGCGTCGTGCCGCGCGACGAGCTGCTCTCGCGCGTCTGGAACTATCGCGTCGATCTCAATCTCAACAGCCGTACGGTCGATACGCACGTCACCCGTCTGCGCCGCAAGCTGCAGAAGGCAGTCGGCACCGACGCCGCCGTCATCGTCGCTGTCGCGAAAATCGGCTACCGCTACCTCGGCTCCAACAGCGGTGCCGCGCTCGCGCAGTGAGTTAGAATGCGCCGCGATATGAATCGAACGGAACATCTCCTGTGCGCCTGTTGCCGGCCCGCAGCGGGTCCGTTCGAGCGGTGCGTCTGACGCACGATCCGTAAATCGTTCTCGAAGCCGGCCCGGACGCCTCTCCATGGCTCCGGGCCTTTTTGTTTTTGTTCTACCGAAAAGGAGGTACCTCATGCAGCACGGAAGGATCTACGACCACATCACGGAGCTGATCGGAAACACGCCGCTCGTGCGGCTCAATCGCGTCGTGCCGGAAGGGGCGGCGGAAGTGGTGGTGAAGCTCGAGTCGTTCAATCCGCTCTCATCCGTCAAGGACCGCATCGCGATCTCGATGGTGGAGGATGCGGAGCGCTCGGGCGAGCTGCGCCCCGGCGGGACGATCATCGAAGCGACGAGCGGCAACACAGGAATCGGACTCGCGTTCGTGGCCGCGGCGAAGGGGTATCGCTGCGTGATCGTGCTCCCCGACACGATGTCGGTCGAGCGCCGCAAGCTGCTGCAGGCGTTAGGCGCGGAACTGATCCTCACGCCCGGTCCGAAGGGGATCAAGGAGTCGCAGCGCCTTGCATCGGAGTACGCGGAACGGACGCCGGGCGCCTGGCTTTCGCGGCAGTTCGAGAATCCCGCGAATCTCAAAATCCATCGCGAGACGACGGCGCAGGAAATCCTCCGCGATACGAACCGCCAGCTCGATGCATTCGTCGCCGGCGTCGGCACCGGCGGCACGGTGACGGGCGTCGGAACGATCCTCAAGCAGGAACTGCCGAATGTGATCGTCGCGGCGGTGGAGCCGGTCGAGTCGCAGGTGCTCAAAGGCGGCACGCACAATCCTCACAAGATCCAGGGCATCGGCGCAGGCCTCATCCCCGCGATCTATGACGCGTCGGTCGTCGACCGCGTGCTCGATGCGAATTACGACGATTCGGTGAGCTACGCCCGCCGCCTCGCCAAAGAGGAAGGGATCTTCGTCGGCATCTCTTCCGGCGCCGTGACCTGGGCCGCGATCGAAATCGCGAAGGAACTCGGCCCCGGCAAGCGCGTCGTGGCCGTTCTCGCCAGCACCGGCGAGCGCTATCTGTCGACGCCTCTGTTCGAGTACACGGACCTGGTCAACCAACCCGCAACGACGCCGCAGATGCTGGCCGAGCAGGCCGCTGCGCAGGCGCAGGCTCCGTAGATTGGGGACGGACGAGGGGCCTCCGGCGGCCGGGGCCGCGGGCCCCGGACCCCGCTTGCAGGCCAAGCCTCCGCGACAGACTCCGTTGGATTCGCACGAGTGTCGCGGAGGCTTGGCCTGCAACACGGGTCCGGGCCCGTGGCCCGGCCGCCGGAGGCCCCCCGTCGTCTCTCGGTGGCCTACGCCAGAGCCAGCGCGTTGCCGTCGATGTCCATGTGCTGCACGGGCAGGCCGAGGGACTGGAGCGGCTCGCGGATCTGGGAGGCGTTGCCGACGATCACGATCAGCACGCGGTCGGGATCGAGATACTTGTTCGCGACGCGTGTGATCTCCTCCTTCGTCACCGCCGCGATGTTTTCGCGGTAGCGGTCGAAGTAATCCTCGGGGAGACCGTAGAGCTCCATGTCCAGGAGGCGGCTGGCGATGTCCGAGGCGGTTTGCACCGTCGCGGGGAACACGCCCATCAGATAGTTTTTCACGTCATCGAGCTCGTTCGTCTCGATGTCGCCGGTGCGGATGCGGCGCAG
Organism: Acidobacteriota bacterium; assembly: GCA_030857085.1. Taxonomy (GTDB): domain Bacteria; phylum Acidobacteriota; class Thermoanaerobaculia; order Gp7-AA8; family Gp7-AA8; genus QHVT01. Next base: position 5,666 of record JALYOB010000081.1, read on the forward strand.
TTCGGCGGTGATCTCCGAGACCGACTCGCGCGTCACTTCATTGCGCACCGGTGCGGCGATCACGAATGGGCCGGCCTGGCGGCGGAAGGCGAACTGCGAGCGGGCGCCGTACGTATAGCCGTGGCGTTCGCGGAGGTTCAGATTGATGCGCGAATTGAACACGCCGCCGAAGATCGCGTTCATCACCGAGATCGCGAAATAGTCCTCATTCGAACGCGGCACGCCGTGATGGCCGACGCGGATCTCCGACTGCACCGCCTGGGGGCGATCGATGATGTAGATGCGCGAGGCGTCGATCGGCTTGGGCGCGACGACCGGACGCGCGGGCTCGCTGCCCATGCGCCAGTCGGCGAGCGCGCCGGTCACGAGCTCGATCGCCTGATTCGCGGCGATGTCGCCGGACACCACCACCGAGCTGTGATTCGGGATGTAGTGCTGCTCGTAAAAGCGGCGCACGTCATCGAGCGTGATGCGATTCACCGAGTCCGCGTTGCCGCTGACCGAATTGCCGTATGCACCGGTGCCGTAGAGCAGATGCGCGAAACGCTTTCCGGCGATGGCGGCGGGTTCGTTGCGCTGCTGGAGGATGTCGTTGAGACGTTCCGCGCGCACGCGTTCGAGACCGTCGGCGGGGAGTGTTGCGCGGGAGGTGACGTCGCCGAACAGCGGAAGAGCTGCGGCGGTATTGCGGCTCAGAACATCGAGAGAAATGTAGCTCGCGTCCCAGTCCGCGCCGGTCCCGAGGGCGGCGCCGAGGATGCCGATGTCTTCGGCGAGGGCAATGGCGTCGCGGGTGCCGGCGCCTTCATCGAGCATGTCCGCCACGATCGAGGCGAGACCGGCGCTGTGTGCCGTGTCGTGGTCGGCGCCGGAGCGAACGAGTGCGCGTAATGAGACGAGCGGCGCGTTGCGATTCTCCGCGACCAGCACGCGCAAACCGTTGGGCAGCGTCGTGCGGGTGATGTGCGGAAAGCGGTAGGGCCGCGGCGCGGAGGGCGCGGGAGCAGTAGTGCGATCGATGGCGTTCATGCGTCTCATGCCTCCGGGACGAACAGCGATGTGACGCGGTTCTCGGGTATCAGGTATTTGCGCGCGACGTGCGCGAGGTCTTCGGCCGTCGCGGCGCGGTACGGATCGAGCCAGCGCTGCACGAGCGACGGATCGCCGAAGAACGTGGCCATCATGCCGATCAGATCGGCGCGCGCGTCGAACGTTTCGAGTTGGTGCGCGTGCTCGACTTCCGCGCGATTCTTCGCACGCGTCAATTCATCTTCCGTGATGCCGCCGGTGGCGATGCGTGCGACTTCCGCGTCGATTGCGGACTCGATCGCCTCGATGGCCACGCCTTCGCGCGCGGTGGCCTGCACGAGCATCATCCCTGTTGCTTCCGTCGGAAGCACGTATGCGGCGACGTCCTGCGCGATCTGTTGTTCATGCACCAGCGCGCGATCGAGACGGCTTGCTTTGTCGGATGCGAGGACGGTCGTCAGGAGATCGGCGTGAATCCAGCCGGCGTCGCCCATCTTCGGGAGGTGGTACATCCGATAGATGCGCGGCAGCTGCACGTGCGACGCGAACGTCTCGCGCACTTCGTGTCCGGCCGGTTTGCGTTCGAGCGTGAACTGGGGAAACGAGCCGCCCGGCTCGATGTCGCCGAAGTATTGATCGACCAGACGCCGCGCTTCGTCGGGCGCAAAGTCGCCGACGATGGTGAGCGTGCAGTTGTCGGGGCGATACCAGGTGCGGAAGAACTCGCGGATGTCGTCGAGCGATGCGGCCTCGAGGTCCTGCATCGAGCCGATGGTCGGCCAGTGATACGAGTAGTCGGGATCGAACGCGAGGCCGAGGAGGCGCTCGAAGGCGGTGCCGTAGGGAACGTTGTCGTAGCGCTGGCGGCGCTCTTCCTTGACGACCTCGCGCTGGATGTCGAGTTTCTCCTGCGTGAGTGCGGGGAGAAAGAAGCCCATCCGATCGGACTCGAGCCACAAGCCGAGTGCGAGAAAGTTGGAGGGCAACGTTTCGAAGTAGTTCGTGCGATCGAAGAAGGTCGTGCCGTTGAGCACTCCGCCGACGGACTGGATGTAGCGAAAGTGCTCGTTGTTGCCGACGTGCTCGGAACCGGAGAAGAGCATGTGCTCGAACAGGTGCGCAAAGCCGGTGCGTCCGGGCCGCTCGTTTTTCGAGCCGACGTGGTACCAGAGGTTGACCGCCACCAGAGGCGCGGAGTGGTCTTCATTGAGGACCACACGCAGTCCGTTGCCGAGGCGGTATTCGGTGATGTCGAGCATGGGCGGGGAGTTTTATCACGGCGCGCGCTGCGCGCGCGCCGTGGTTCTCCGTTGTCCGTTGTCCGTTCAAGGTGCGTCGTTGCGATGCATTGTCCTGCACGCGCGTAGCGGATGTCAGCGCACGGCGCGCCGTGGTTCTGCGTGTCCGTTCTCCGTCCAAAGTGCGTCGTCCCGATGCCTCACCCTGAACCGACAACGGACAACTGACAACGCGCGTAGCGAATGCGAGCGCATCGCGCGAGCGCGAATCGTTTATCCTTCCCGCCCGTGAGCTCGCTTCCATTCCGGCACATTGCGATCGAGGGGCCGATCGGGGTCGGAAAAACCTCGTTGACCTCGCTGCTCGCGAAGCGGTTTCGGGGGACGAAGGTGCTCGAGGACGTCGACAATCCGTTCCTCGACGACTTTTACAAAGACAAGCGCGGCGCGGCGTTTCGGACGGAGCTCTTCTTTCTTCTCTCCCGCTTCGATCAGCAGCGGCAGGTCGCGCAGCGGGACCTGTTCACGGAGCTCATCCTCGCCGACTACACCTTCGCCAAGAGCAAAATCTTCGCGTACCTGACGCTCGACGACTCCGAGCTCATGATCTACAACCGGCTCTATGACTTGTTGTGGGAGCAGGTGACGCGGCCCGAGCTCGTCATCTACCTCCAGGGCAACCTTGATACACTTTTGAAGCGCATCAAAAAGCGCGGGCGCGCGTACGAAAAAGCGATCTCGTCATCGTATTTGCAAGAGCTCAGCGAGGCGTACTCTCACTACTTTTACCGGTACGACGAGACGCCTCTGCTGGTCGTCAACACCAACGAGATCGACTTCGTGAACACACCCGAGCATTTCGAACAGCTCGTCGAGCAGATTCGCAATGCTCAAAAAGGAACGCAGTACTACGTACCGCTTGGATCCTGAGTCGGCGGACCGAGACGAAGCGTAGGGCTGAAGGATGATGGATGCGGGATGAACGGAAAGTCATCCCTCGTCCTTCATCCCTCATCCTTGCCCACTTCCTCCTCGGCCTATGGAGGAAGTGATGAACGAAACCCGCAAGAAAGTCACCGTTCCCGCAATCCGGGCCATGAAGGGGAAGTCGCGTGTGGGCATGCTCACCGCCTACGACTTTCCGAGCGCGAAGCTCGGTGACGCCGCCGGCGCCGACATTCTCCTCGTCGGCGACTCCCTCGGCATGGTCATTCTGGGTTACACGGACACGCTGAGCGTGACCGTCGACGACATGCTCCATCACACCCGCGCAGTCGTGCGCGGCGCAAAGTCGTCGCTCATCGTCTCCGACATGCCGTACCTCTCGTATCACGTCTCGATCGAGGAGTCGGTGCGCAACGCCGGCCGCTTCATCCAGGCCGGTGCGCACGCGGTGAAGGTGGAGGGCGCGAAGCCGGGCCGCATCAGAACGATCGAGGCGATTCTCGAAGCGGAAGTGCCGGTGATGGGACACATCGGTCTCACACCGCAGTCGGTGAACGCGTTAGGCGGGTTTCGTCTGCAGGGGAAGAATGCAGACGACGCGCGCCGCATGATCGATGAGGCGGTCGCGCTCGAACGCGCGGGCTGTTTCGCCATCGTGCTCGAATGCGTTCCCTCCGAGCTCGCAGCGATCATCACCGAGCAGGTGACGATTCCCACGATCGGCATCGGCGCCGGCCCCTCATGCGACGGTCAGGTGCTCGTCTTCCACGACGTCCTCGGCCTCTACGACGGCCACACGCCGAAGTTCGTGCGCCAGTACGCGCACGCCGGCCGCGACATGCAATCCGCCCTCGAATCCTTCCTCGGCGACGTCCGCACGGGCGCGTTCCCCGACGAGCAGAAGGAGTCCTTCCACATGGCCAGCGAAGAGGAACTCAAGCGGCTGTACGCGACGCGCGATGATGGCGGGGTGGTGGTGGAGATGCCGAAGGCGCAGTAGCGCGCTATCGCGCGCGTTGTCGGTTCTCGGTTGTCCGTTGAGGGTGATTTCATCCACCGACAACCGACAACCAACAACCGACAACGGACAACGGACAACACCATGCACACCGCCCGCACCATCGCCGACGTTCGCGCTTCCGTGAAAAGCGCCCGCATGCACGGCGCGACCATCGGCTTCGTTCCCACCATGGGCTTCCTGCACGCGGGACATCTGTCGCTGATCGACGTGCTGCGCGAAGCGGGAGCGAATTTCATCGTCGTCTCGATCTTCGTCAATCCGCGGCAATTCGGGCCGAATGAAGATTTCGCAAGGTATCCGCGCGATGAAGAAGGCGATGCGGCGATGCTCGAAGGGGACGGGGTCGATCTCCTTTTCCTTCCTTCCGTCGAGGTGATGTATCCGGAAGGGGCGACGACGTCGATTCATGTCGGCGGACCTTCGCAGCCGCTCGAAGGGGAACGCCGTCCCGGTCACTTCGATGGTGTGGCCACCGTCGTCGCGAAGCTGTTCAACATCGTGCAGCCCGATCTCGCCGCGTTCGGACGCAAAGACGCGCAGCAGTGCGCGGTCATCGAGCGGCTCGTGCGCGACCTCGACATTCCGCTGCAGCTGCTGTTTGGCGAAACGTTGCGCGAGCAGGACGGGCTGGCGATGTCGTCGCGCAATGCGTACTTGTCGGAAGAGGAGCGGGCGAAAGCGCCGGTGCTGCATCGCGCGCTGCGCGCAGGCGAGGAAGCGATCACGCACGGCATTCACGAAGCGGCAGGCATCGAGAAGCTGATGCATCGGGTGGTCGAAGAAGGCGGCGGTGCGGAGGTCGATTACCTTGCGGTGATCGATCCCGAGACGTTCGAAGCGCCGCGCGATTTCGAACGCGAGATTCTGCTCGCGGGCGCGATCAAAATCGGCCGCACGCGCCTCATCGACAACATCCGGGTGCCGCGCCGATGATGCGCCGCCTCGTGCGCGCGGCGATCCGGAACGCCACCGTCACGCGCGGCGAAGGGCTCACGCTGCGCATCGATCCGGTGATCCTTCGCGCGGCGAACATCCTCCCGCTGGAAGAAGTGGAGCTCGTGAATCACGCCACCGGCGAACGCTTCACCACCTTCGCCGAAGCCGGCGCCGCCGGCGAAGTGATCGCGCCCCGCTTCCGCAGCGGCGACGCGATCAGCATCGTTTCCTGGGGCATCCTGCACGACGGCCAGACGCTCGCGCACAAGGCGACGATCGTCACCCTGGACGCGAGCAACAGTGTGATCGCGGTCAGCGAGACTTAGGGGCGGCCGCCGATCTCCGCCTGAATCGCGCGCGCCTGCTGCAGATGCGACTCCACCGTCTCGCGCATCGTGCGCATCGTCGCCTGCAGCGACTCCTCGCGCGCGCTCGGCAGGAGCGTGGTGCGCATCGTGTCGAGCGCCGTCACGTGCATGTCGATCTGGTCGGCGATGTAGTGGCGGTCGAACTCGACGCCGCTGAGGCCCCGCAGCATCGTCAAACGGCGGTTCACTTC
>JALYOB010000460.1 GCA_030857085.1 Acidobacteriota bacterium
GTTTTTCCTCCGTGCCCTCCGTGTAAATGCTGTTGATTTAGTGCCGAGGCGACCTTAGATCCGCTGCATCTCGCGGTCGCCGAGCTTCACCAGGCAGTGGTCGATCCACTCCGCCGTCAGCTTTTCCTGAGCGCCGTTCTGCTTCAGGCGCTGGTCGAGCGCTTTCCAGTCGACCGAGTCGAGCGGCTGGTCCTGGTTGAAGCACGAGAAGACGTAGGTCGTCTTGCCCGTGGCAGGGTCGACGTGCGGCTGCAGGCACTGCGCGCAGATCTCTTTCATCATGCATTGCATCGGCGAGTTGATCGAGCCGATGCCGACGTGCTCCGCTTTGAGGTGCGGCGCGAGCACGCCGTGACGCGCGTCGCGAACGGCGCGCATCATGCCGTCCGAGCCGATGGCGATGATGCGGTCGACGTTCTTCAGATTGAACGCCCGCTGTTCGGAGGCGTACCAGAGCATCGACTGCACGATGTTGCCGACGAATTGGAAGTCCTGCGGACGGCGCGGCTCGATCGCATCGCCGACATCGACCGACCAGACCACCTGATCGGTGCCTGCTTCGATCTCATCGCGTTTGAAGACGTCCGCGGCTTTTTTGTAGCCGGCAAAGTAGACGACCTTGCAGCCGTTCTCTTTGAGCGCGCGGGCGATCGAGAAGAGCACCGCGTTGCCGAGGCCTCCGCCGGCGAGGAGGACGGTCTCGTCTTTCGGGATGTCTGTCGGCGCGCCGGTCGGTCCCATCAGCACGACCGGTTCACCCGGTTTGAGCATCGCGCAGAGGCGCGACGAGCCACCCATCTCCAGCACGATCACCGACAGGAGGCCACGCTCTGCATCGGCGTGCGCGCCGGTGAGGGCAATCGCTTCCATGGCGAGCGTGGTGCCGTCGAACTGCGGCGCGTACGACTCGAAATTCTGAAGGCGGAAGAACTGGCCGGGCTGGAAGTGACGCGCGGCGAACGGCGCGCGCACCACCACTTCCACGATCGTCGGCGTCAATCGATTCACTTCGTGCACGTGCGCGATGAGACCTTCGTCGAGCGTCTGCACGAGCGCCCTCCAACGCTCATCACGTTGCTGCTGCGCGTCGGCCGCGCGATCCATTTCCATCAGCTCGCGCTCGAAGATCTTCAGCACCTGCGGGAATCCCGCTTTCGCCGAAGCCATCGCCTTCACGACGTTGCCCGCGTATTTCGGGTGGTTGTCGCCGTAGAACGAGATGAGCTTCTCGCGGCGCGAAGGATGTTGGTAGGAGGTGAAGAAGCCGCGGTCGCGCGTGGCGTCGTCGTCCTGAATGAGTTCCAGTGCGCCATTGGCGGTCGAGAGCTGATGGCTCTGAAAAAACTGGCTCCACTTATCCAGCTTGAACGTGCCGGGATGTTCCTTCTCGTAGATCACGTTCGGCGCGGTGCCGGCGGCGATCATCACCGTGCGCGCCGCAAGCTCGACGATCTCACCGGAGTCTTTCCAGCGCCCGTCTTCGACGATCTGCTTTTCAAAGAGCAGCGACTGAATGTGGCCGAATTCATCCGAGATCGCCTCGATGGGCGAGAGCATCTCCGCGTAGCCGATTCCTTCCTCGAACGCCTTCTCGATTTCCTCGAAGTTGAGACGGTACGCGGGTGAGTCGTTCATCGACTTGCGATAGGCGATCGTGACGCCGCCCCATTCGCGCACCATCGGAATGAAGTCCGGCTTCTCGTTCGCCGCCGCGGCGCGTTCGCGTTCCGCGCGCACGGCGCGTCCATGCGCGAGAAACTCTTCGAGAATCGCCGCTTCTTCGGCGTCGTAGCCGGCGCGCACGCGCTCTTCGCCAAAGTCGGCGCACATCGTCTCGAAGCGTTCGAGCACTTTCTCGACCTGCACCGGGTAATACGCAAAGAGCTCCGTCGCCGTGTCGATCGCGGTCAATCCGCCGCCGATCACGACTGCCGGCAAACGCACCTGCAGATTCGCGAGCGAGTTCTTCTTGAACGCGCCGGTGAGCTGCAGCGCCATCAGAAAGTCCGACGCCTGACGCATGCCGCGAGCGAGGTTGTTCTTCATCTTCACGATCGTCGGCGTGCCTGCGCCGGCGGCGATGGCGATGTGATCGAACCCGAGCTCGTCGAACGCTTCTTCGATGGTGAGGGTCCCGCCGAATCGCACGCCGCCGTACATCTTCAGGTTCTGTTTGCGCGCGAGCGCGAGCCGCATGACTTTGAGGAAGTTCTTGTCCCAGCGAACGGTGATGCCGTACTCCGAGACGCCGCCGAAGCCGGCGAGCAGGCGATCGTTGAGGTCTTCCCACAACACGCGCGCATCGCGAATCGGCTCGTTGAGCCACTTCTCTTCGACCGGCTCGATCTTCAGACCATCGACGGCGACGATGCCGAAGCCTTCATTCGCGAGGTAGTGCGCGAGCGTGTATCCGGCCGGTCCGAGACCGACCACGAGCACGTTCTTTCCGTTGTACGGCAGCGCGATCGGACGGCGCGCGTTGAGCGGATTCCAGCGCGTGAGCAGCGCATAAATCTCGAAGCCGTACGGCATGAAGAGCACGTCCGTGAGCACGCCCGTTTCGATCTGAGGGATGTTCACCGGATCCTGCTTCTGGAAGATGCAGGCGCGCATGCAGTCGTTGCAGATGCGGTGGCCGGTGCCGGGGCACATCGGGTTGTCGATCATCACCACCGCCAGCGCGGCGATGGCGTCGCCGCCCGCGCGGAGGAGGTTCATCTCGCCGATTTTTTCGTCGAGCGGACAACCCTCGAGAGGCATGCCGAGGGGGTTCGGCTTGTACATGCCGTTGGGTTGTTCGAAGCCGTGCGAGCAGGAGTCTTTCTTTCGCTCGTGACAATAGATGCAGTAGTGCGCTTCGTCCGCGATCTCGCGCGGACGCATGCGGGAGTCGGTGAGGTGAAACGCATCGCGCCGCCGGAACTCATGATGATCCCCGCCGAACCGCTTCTCATCGATCGCCTCGGTCGGCACGAGCTTGTCGAAGACGATCGGCTGCGGCAGACGGAAGGAGGTCCATCCTTCGAACTCTCCTCCCTTCCAGCGAGCGGCAACTGCATCCGCGAGCAGATCCGTCAGCGCATGCACCGCCGCCGCTTCCCGCGTCAGCCCTTCGGACGAAGCGAGCCGTTCGCGGTGCGTGACCACTTCGCCGAACAGCCCCCCGTCGAGCGAGCCGCGCAACTGATCGAGCGCATGCCGCGACTCGTTCGACGGCGCGTATTCTTTCGCGCCGCGCGGATACTCTTTCTCGAAGTCGAGGAGGCGGTTCACGGTCGTCGCGAGCGCGAGCTCTGCATCGCTCTCGCCGCCTGCGATCGCGCGCACGAGCGCTTCTGCCGCGGCCTCGTTCGCGCCGCTCGGCTGCTGAATCTTCGCCACGCGTTTCGTGACGAACTCTCGTTTGAACCGCGCCACGGCGGCATCTCTCTGGGCTCGCGCATGCTGCGCGGAGACGGCCGAGTCGAGCCGGAAGAGGCGCGTGAGAAATGTGCCGAGGTGACGGCCGACCGCGATGAGGAGCGCGGACTCGTCGGGGGCGGAGAGGCCGCCGTTCGGCTGACCGCTCTGCGCGCCATGGCGGTAGGTGTCGAAGCGGGCGAGCAGCGGCGCGTCTTCTTCTTCGATGAAGCGATCGAACGCGAGCGCGAGCTCTTTGAGGCGCTCGAACGAGGAGAGGTCCTGCCAGGTGAAGCTGTCGGTTCCGAGGTTCACGGGCTGCTCAACAATCAAAGCGGGCGCGGGATTGCGCTGGCGCGGTGTTCAGTCGGGGTAGTAGGCACGGCCCCTCACCCGGCGCTCCGCGCCACCCTCTCCCCGCAAGCGGGGCGAGGGGCAAATGCAGAGCACGCGTGGCTTGTTGCCCTTCTCCCCGCGAGGCGGGGAGAAGGTGCCCGACAAAGCGGGCGCGGGATTGCGCTGGCGCGGCGTTCAGTCGGGGCGTAGGCGCGGGCCCCTCACCCGGCGCTTCGCGCCACCCTCTCCCCGCAAGCGGGGCGAGGGGCAAATGCAGAGCACGCGTGGCTTGTCTCCCTTCTCCCCGCGATGCGGGGAGAAGGTGCCCGAAGGGCGGATGAGGGGCGGCGCAAAACGGCGCTAAGCCGCGCCGATTCGCTCGATGTCCAGCTTCCTGGAGTACGCCGCCCACACCACGGCCCCCGCCGCGATGACGAGCATCATGATCCGTTC
>JALYOB010000461.1 GCA_030857085.1 Acidobacteriota bacterium
ATGCAGCCCGAACACGCGGTCGACCTCTCCAATCGCCCAGGCGAAACCGCCCTGGCAACTCACTACTCGCCACTCGCTACTCCTGACCTACTTCATCTTCTCCAGCATCCGCGCATCGATCCCGTGGATTTTCATTGCGACCAGTTTCTCCACCGGCACGCCGGTGTAGCCGGCGGCTTTGAGCATGCGGATGTATTCGGTGGTCACGCCGTGGATGCGCATCGACACGAGGTCGTCGGCGTCGACGTGCTTGTATCCGAGGTCGGCGAGGTCGCGGATGAACTCGGGGGTGACGCGGTGGATGCGGAACGCCACGAGGTCGTCGAAGTCGAGCGTGTAGCCGAGCTGTTTCATCTCCGCCGCGAACGCGGGAGTCGCACCGTGAATGCGGCTCGACTGCAGGTCGTCGAGCGAGAGATCCCAGCCGGCGGCGCGCATCTGGCGCACGTAGTCCGGCGTGACTTTGTGGATTTTGGTCGCGATGAGGTCGTCGGAGTCGAGCTGCTTGAATCCGAGCGAGCGCATCTCGCGAATGTATTCGGGCGTGATGTTGAAGATGCGCATCTCGAGATACTTCTCGAGCGAGACGCGATACCCCTCGCCGATCATCGAGCGGATGAACGCGGTCGAGACGTCGTGCAGGGCGTACTGCAGCAGCGACTCTTCCTCGCTCCAGGAGCGGCCGTGTTTTCTGCGCTCGCTGACTTCGATGCCGAGGGCGCGAATCGCTTCGAGGTAATTCGCGCTGGGAGCGAACGTGAATTCGCCGGCTCCCTTGCCGCCGCGGAACATCCCTTCGAACGTCACGGTGCCCGCCTCGCGGCGCAGCTCGAACTTCACCGGCGTCATCGCCGCGGCATTGATCTGCGCGTCGCTGAGATTCGCGAACGCGCTTTTGGGGAACGTAGTGCCGGTGTGATTGAACGTGTTTCCGTGCAGGTCGTCGCGGGTGATGTTGAGGTAGATGCGATCGGGATGCGAGCCGTCGCGGTCGATCGCCGCGGTCCACATTCCTTCCATCGCGGCAAATGCGTTCGTGGCCGCGAGCAGACACACGAAGAGCGTGAGCGTCGTAAAGCGCCTGGTCATGATTCGTCTCCTGTGGTGCTGTTCTTAGTGTTGGGTGCGGTACTTCTGCATGTCGCGCAGGAAGTCGCCATCGACTCCGTACGCGGCCATTCCGGTGAGCTGGCGGACGCTGAGATCGGTGTAGCCGGCCGCGGCGAGCTTGCGCACGAACTCCGCGGTCACGCCGACGGCGCGCAGGTTGGCGATGTCGCGCGCGCTGGTGATCTTCACGCCCGCGTCGCGCATCGAGCGGACGTAATCGGAGGTGACGCCGACTGCGCGCAGCTCGGCGGCTTCATGTGCGCTCCGGACCGGAAATCCGGCGCTGCGCATTTCGGCGATGAATTCGGGATTGACGCCGACCGCGCGCAACTCGGTCGCTTCACGAACGGTGCTGACCGCGAAGCCTGCTTTGCGCATGTCGCTGATGTAGTCGGGCGTGACGCCGACCGCACGCAGCTCGGTGGCTTCACGCGCGGAGTTGACGGCGAAGCCGGCGTCGCGCATCTGCTGCACGAACTGCGGGGTGACGCTGACGGCGCGCAGCTCGGTCGCTTCGCGCGCGGAGTTGACGGTGAGTCCGGCGCCGCGCATCTGCGTGACGAACTCGCGCGTCACGCCAACCGCACGCATTTCCGTGATCTGGCGCATGCTCGCGTTCGGGAAGAGTGCGCGCATCGTTTCGATGTAGTCGGGAGTGACGCCGACCGCGCGGAGCTCAATGATGTCGTCGATCGAGAGGTTCTTGTCGCCGCCCTGTTTCGCGTCGCGATCGTCATCATCGCGATCGTCGTCATCAGGCGGGTTGAGGTGCATCGCCGACAAAACGACAGGTGCAGGCGCAACGTTCGGCAGCGGCTGCGGTTCATTGAGCTCGACCGGTTCCGGCTCCGGTTCTGGTTCGTTCTGTTCGCCCGGCTCATGAGCCTCGACATCGCGATCGTCCGCTTCGACCGGTTCCGCCGCTTCGGTTGGATTCACCGGCTCGACGACGTTCATGGTCGAGGATGCGGTCTTCGGCTGTGCCGTCGATTTCTGTGTGTCGCGCTGCGCGAGCGCGGGGAGCGACGGCACCGCGAGCGCGGCACCGAGGATGGCGAGCGTCGCCAGCGCGGCAGCCCAGCGCGAGCTGACGCCGGTCGATTCTGCGCGTCCTGCTGCAATCCGCCTGACGCGATCCAGCAACGATCCCCCGTTTGCCGCCACAACCACCGGCAAAGCCTCGGCACGCAGTTCTTCGAGGCGCGTCAATGCACGAGCGTACTGAATCGGATTGCCGCAGACCGCGACGGCGAGATCGTCGCAGCAGTTCTCGCGCTCGATGCGCACGCGGCGCGACATCCACCAGACCGCCGGGTGATAGAACATCAGCGTCTCGACGAACGCCTGCAGAAGATTCATCAGAAAGTCATGACGGCGGATGTGCGCGAGCTCGTGCGCGAGCACCATCTCGAGCTGCTCGGGAGTGAGGCCGGTGAGCGTGCTCGCCGGCAGCAGAATGACGGGGCGGAGAGTGCCCAGAACCGAGGGCACCTCGACCGCGGCGGATTCGAGAAGACGAACCGCACGACGCAGGCCGAGGGCGTGGGAGAGACGTGCGGCGACACGCTGCCACTCGATGGAGGCGACGGTCGCGCCGCGGGTGACCAGCGCGCGTGCGCGCAGCCAGCTCACGAGCAGACGTGTGGAGAGAAAGAGGACGCCGACGAACCAGAGCGCGACCACGATCGGCAGCGACTGCCGCGCGGTGGCAACGGCGTCGATCGCGCGATCGCGCCAGCTCGCGGCCGCGGTGGCGACGATGATCACCGGCACGCGGCTGAGAGGAATGTCGATCTTCGCATCGCTCGACGAGGCGGTCATCGCGACCGGTGCGGCCGCGGGATCGTACGAGCGGATGGCGGTGGTGACGAACATCGCGAACACCAGCGCGAGCGCGCCGCACGAGGCGACGTAGCGGGCGTTGGCGCTCTCGCGCGGAATCAGCGCGAGCACGGCGGCGAGAATGCCGGCCACGATGGTGGCCTGCCAGAGAAGGTGGAGCAGCGCCCAGCCGATGGCTTGCGCGGCAGATCCGGTGAGCAGTTCCATCACGTTCATTTCGCCTCTCCTTCCATCTGCGCGAGCATCTCGCGAATCGCGCTCAGTTCTTCGGCGGTGGCCTTGCGGCCCGACAACGCCTGCATGACCAGCTTGGCAGGGGAGCCGCCGAACGCGCGATCCATCAGATCGCCGAGGAGCTGGCGCTGCGTGCGTTGTTCGCTTTCGCTCGCCGCGTAAACGTGCGCCCGCTGCGACTCGTCGCGAACGACGAGCTTCTTGTCGGTCATGATCTGGAGCAACTTGAGCACGGTGGTGTAGCCCGTGTCCTGCGAGGTGCTGAGCGCATCGTGGACTTCGCGGACCGTGCTCGGGCCGCGTTGCCACAGAACCCGCAGAATCGCGAGCTCGGCATCGGTGGGTCGTGGTGTCGGTTTGTCGCCCATTCGCATCTGCCTCCGTCGACTATGTACGGCAGGTTATACGAAAGGTTTCGTAACGTCAACGAAGAAGTTCGTAGATGGTTGTCGGTTGTCGGTTGACGGTTGTCGGCGGGGGAGGTTGTCCGTTGTCCGTTCTCCGTTGTCCGTTGTGCGAGAGGCGCCTTTTCAACGGACAACGGAGAACCTCAATCAACCGACAACCGCGAACCGACAACTGCATCCGGCATCACAAACGTCCTCCTCGCCACCTCCGACGCCAGCGTGTCTTTCGAGTAGTACCGCGACAGGATGTCGCCGAAGAGATCTTCGTTGGCGGCGGCGAAGGCGTCGAATGTGTCGTGCGGCGCGAGCTGCATCCGTTCGTGGATCAGGAAGACGAAGGCGAAGGTGACGGTCTCGTGGTATTTCGCGAGGGCGCCGAGGCTGCCGGCGTAGCGTTGGATGGAATCGCGGAAGCGGGTGAGGGCGCTCAGCAGCGGATGCTCGCGCAGGTAGATCCAGGCGATGCGGACGTGAGCGCGGTGGTGGAAGCAGTGCGGCGGGAGCGTGCAGTCTTCAAAGCGGGCGACGAGCTCACGATCGTCCACGGCTCTTCCTCGCTTCGGTCAGGCGATGGCTCGCGCT
>JALYOB010000462.1 GCA_030857085.1 Acidobacteriota bacterium
GCCCTTTCCTGCTTCATGACAGCGAAAGGAAGTCATCATGAGCCGACTCCTGACCATTGTGTGCGCAAGCGGATTTGCGTCGTTTCTGCTGTTGGATTGCCACCAGAGTCCCACGGCTCCCGTTCATCGCTCGCGATCGCGCGCGGCTTACGTCGAGTCGGCGAACACATTCACGGATCATTACGGCGTCTCGCAGCTTCCCGCCTGGCAGTTGCACGCGAATGCGGCCAGCGCTGCGACCGGCGACACTTGCGACGTGTTGCTCGTTGAGACGCCGATGGTGCTCGACACGACGGTCGTCGACGCCCTGCATTACGGCACCAATCAGCCCGAGTCGATCAAAGGCGGCATACAGAAGTTCTATCGCCGTGCCGTATTCCGCGGTGTGGTCTACAAAGACTCGACCGGACGCACCTGGACCTACGGCAATGTCACCGAGGACGAGGCACAACAGCTGGTTCCGTGCCGCGGGCTTTGACACGGCATGCCGCGAGCGGCATTTCACTGGTCATTCCTTCACAGGTCAGTTGTGTCGCTTTGCGTGCGGAAGGGTCGCGATGTTTCTGAATCCACGCCAGAACACGATCTTCGACGAACGCGCCGAGCTTGCCCGCAGTCACGAATCCATTCTCATCGGTCGCCGCTCCACACTGCAGCCCCTCCATGACCGCGGCAGTGAAGACGCCGTTCTGTCGCGCATCGTCGTCATAGGCGTACTGACCCGGGGCGGCGGCGGCGAGGACGACGTGGCCGACAGAGGCGCCGAGGGCGCGGCGCAATGCGGCAGCGGATTCTTTGTCCGCCTGCCCCTCGCGGGTGCCGGTGCGCAAGCGCTGCCGGCAGGCGTCGAGCAACAACAACGAGCGCTGCACGCGTGCGTCGGTAATGATGTCGCGCACCTTGTTTTCGGTGAGCATCGTTTCGTGATCGGCGAGGATCGAGCTGGCGGTCAACAGGAGCTGCGTTCCCCCCTCACTGATTCCGTGCGTGGAAAACGAAACGATCAATGCGCCGGCGCGGCCGACGCTCCTCGCCTGTTTCTTGAGCAGCGTGAGAATGTCGGCCTGTGTCGCGCCTTTGACCTTGGCGCCCGCGGTGACGAGGATGCGCAGCCGGTTGGCTGATTCTTTCTTCTGCGGCTCGCCGGAGAGCGCCAGAATGACTCCTGAAGGTTCCACCAGGCGCACGGAGTCGCCGCGCGACACGGCGAAGGCGAGATCGATCGCATCATCGACTGCATACCGCACAGGCGCCAGCGTGTCGTCATAGGGAAACTCCCGCACGCCGACGAACAATGCCGCTGATTGTGCGGGATCGAATTGTTCATTCACCCGGACGCTCTTTCCCGTCACCGGCCGCACGCCCGCTGAGGCGTGAAGTGCGCAGAGCAACGCCACCAGAACACCGAAAATGTGTCTCATAGATTGTCTCCCTCTCTCGGATCTGCTGGTGAGGTAGACACTATTCTGCACAAACCGTGTCCTGAGTAGCGGAGGACGTGTACTTGCGAGCTCGCATTGCCGCGCTTTTTGTTACCGTCGCGCTGCTCATCGCGCCGTCTGCCGATGCACAGAGCGGAGGGCGGAAGCGCGCGCTGCTGATCGGCATCAACGATTACAACGTGTCGAGCATCTCGCCGCGTAAAGTGAAAGCCGAGGCGGCGCCGGGACGCGATTGGCCGAATCTCAATGGCGCGGTCACAGACGTCCACGCCATGGCGGAAATGCTGGTCCTTCTTTATGGCTTCGACCGGCGCGACATCATTACACTCACCGACCAGCGTGCGACGCGCGCGGCGATTCTGCAGACGCTCGCCCAGCAGATCGTCGACAAGAGCGCGAAGGGCGACGTGGTGCTGTTCTATTTCGCCGGCCACGGCTCACAGGTGCGCAATTCACTCTCCGATGAGCCGGACAAGCTCGACGAGAGTCTCGTTCCCGCCGATTCGCGCGCCGGAGCGCGCGACATTCGCGACAAGGAACTGCGTCCGCTCTTCAATCGCATTCTCGATCGCGGCCCACGCCTGACGGTCATTCTCGACAATTGTTTCAGTGGCTCGGGAGCGCGCGGACTCGGCACCACACTGCGCCCCCGCGGCGTCAAGGCAGATTCGCGTGATGTTGCCGATCGCACCAATGGACCGCGTCCTGAAAACCGCGGTGCGCTCGTGCTGTCGGCGTCGCTCGATTACGAGAAAGCGTGGGAAACCCGCGATCCCAAAGGCAATTTTCATGGCGCGTTCACCTGGGCATTGATGCGCGCAATGCGCGACGCTTCACCAGGCGAGGCGGCGGTGGAAACGTTTCAGCGCGCACAGGCACGTTTGCGCGGCGAAATGCCGTTTCAGGATCCGGTCCTCGGCGGCGACGATGCAGCGCGCCTCAATCCGTTGTTCGGCGTGCGCAATGACCGTCTCGCCAATCGTGCGGTGATCGCCGTCGAGCGCGTACGCAGCGACGGTACCGTGCTCTTGCAGGGGGGCTGGGCCAACGGCCTCGACGTCGGCAGCGAGCTTCGCGTTCTCGGCGAGCCTCGCATTACGACGCAGCTGGTCATCACCGCCATCGAGGGGCTGGGCCGCAGTGAGGCGCGCATTCAGACGTCCGGCCGCACGATGCCGCAGGCGGTAAAGCCAGGCGCATTGCTCGAAATCGCCGGCTGGGTTGCCCCTCCCGCAAGGCCGCTGCGCGTCTGGATGCCGCGCGTGGCCGCCAGTGCGGAAGCGATCACGGACCTGGCGCGCGCAATGGCGGCCGAAGCCGTGGCGAGGGGGGTGAAGTGGATTGCGGATCCATTGAAGGCTCCCGCCGCCTACTTTCTCAGGCGCAACGGCAACGCATGGGAACTCCTCGGGCCGAACAATACGATCGAGCCGATCGGCTCTGATGACAATGCGGTGGCGGCGGTGGCGAAACTCTCGCCCGGCTCTTCGCTCTTCGTGCAGTTTCCCGCGCCCGCAGGTGTGGTCAACAACATTTCGGTCGGCCCGGGCACCGATCGCGAGGCCATTGTGCCGGTCGATCGGGCGGAAGAGGCGGATTATGTTCTCGTCGGCCGTTATGCGTCGTCGCGCTTGACCTACGCGTGGGTGCGGCCGCACGTGAAGCATGCCGATCGCAAGAAAACAGGACTGCCG
The DNA here is from genome assembly GCA_030857085.1 of Acidobacteriota bacterium. GTDB lineage: Bacteria > Acidobacteriota > Thermoanaerobaculia > Gp7-AA8 > Gp7-AA8 > QHVT01. The sequence goes on from JALYOB010000462.1 coordinate 3,137, forward strand.
GTGCGAACCGCGTGGACGCCGCCGAGCGGCAGCGACGTCTTGCGCGATGCGGTTTTGCGATTGCGCAGAATTCAGTCATGGCAACAGCTCGAGTCTCCGCCCGACGCACGCTGGGCGTATGGTCTCGGCCTCAAACGCTCGAAGGACGGCGAATTCGTGCCGCGCGAAGGAGTCGCCGTGGCCGATGAGCAGTACAGCGTTTCGCTGCGCCTCGCCTCCCCTGCTCCGAAAAACATCGGAGGGCGTTTCGTTTACGTCTTTGTCATTGACAGTGACGGCAAGAGCACGGTCCTGTTTCCTCAGAACACCGGGTCGGTCGAGAATCGCTTCCCATTGTCCTTGCCGGCACCGCGCGAGATCCCGCTCGGGTCGGCATCTGCATTCGAAATCAGTCCGCCTTTCGGAGTGGATACCTATTTCCTGCTCACCACGGACGAACCATTGCCGAATCCGGCCATTCTCGAATGGGAGGGCGTGCGCGGCGCGGGTGCCGACGCGACGACGGCACTCGAAGAATTACTGCTGGAGACGGGATCGGCAAGCCGCGGCGTGCTGATCGCGACGCCTTCGAACTGGTCGATCGAGCGATTTGTCTGCGAATCCGTCCGCTCGCGGACGTCCAGAAAGGAAGATGCGCCCGCCAGACGCCACAAAGTTCCAGCGGCCGTGTCTCCTGAAGCGACCTCTCCGGTTCGCTGAGTCTCGGACGGACGCGCACTCCGGCACTCACACGAGATTCGCGGCCGGGGAGGTCCTCAGACGTGGGCCGGAGGACGCAATTGGCGCAATACAAAAACCTGAAATTCATTTCCCCGTCGACCAGCTCGGCGTTCGAAACGCGCTATGCCCCGGGAACGCACATCGAAAATCCGGGCATTTACCGCTGCACAGGCTGCAGTGACGAAATTGTGGTCGCGCGCGGACAGAAGCTGCCCGCGGCGGGTGTGCATCAGCACACGCCGGACGCGAAGGTGGAATGGCAGTTACTGGTGCTCGCGGAACAGCACAGGAATTGAGGGATTCGCCGTTGTTTCTAG
>JALYOB010000463.1 GCA_030857085.1 Acidobacteriota bacterium
GCGGTGGCTCGTGCCACCGCACTCCAAGATCACGCGTACCTTTTCGTCATCTCCGCACAAAAATCCGCAAACTCCCCCACCACCTGCGGCGGGGAGGTGTAATGGTCCTTCACCCCGCGCGAGCCGGGCGTGAAGCAATACGTCAGCGTCACGTCGAACGGCTCCAATGCCTTCATCTGGCGGTCGAACCATTCCAGCGCATTGGGGCGGTGATGATCGGCCCAGCTTAAGCCGGTGCGCAATTTCTTGACACCGAGTTTCTTGAGCCACTGTACGGCGTCGTCCAGCCGGTGGTCTTCATAGTGGAACCACTGACAGATGCCCACAGTGGGCGTGTAATCGGTCAATGCCTCCAAGGCGAGTTTCGGCGTGCCGTCTTCCTTCAATAACCCCATGTAGAAGTGACGGTAATACGACGAACCTTCCGCCTCGCGGTGGCGCGTCGTGGCCGGCCACGCTTTGGGAAGGTCATAGAGCGAGTACCAGTGCACGCGCGGCACGGCCTCGAGGATCAGCTCCATGGTGCGGCGGACGCCGAATACCTGCACCTCTTCCGCGCCGAACGTCGACACGCCCACCTCGCTGACCCAGATCGGCAGATTGGTGACCTCGCGAATTTCCTGCAGTTTGTCCGGCCACTCGTGAATCTGCCAGTGATTCCAGTCGAGTGGAAAACCGTGCACCGCCACGACGTCCACATCATCGAGCACGCCCTGCTTCTGCATCCGCTCGATGAAGCGGGGGTCGATGGGCGAGATCCCGCCTAACACGCGCGGCAGCGAGGCATTGACGCTCTTGACCGCTTGACCCGCCAGCGAGGTCATTTCCGAGAAAATCTTCCACTCGGGATCGATTTCGAAATCCCAGTGGGACATGTTGTTCGGCTCATTCCAGAGCATTACGGCTTCAACGGCCATTACGCGTCTCCGAACGTCGGGCGCTGGCCGCGGCGGCAGAGATAGACCTCGTCTTCGGGGTGCGCCTCGATGACGAAGCCGGCCGCGCGGAGCATCCCTTCGACGCAGGCGCGATTGGGGATCCACCAGTTCGTCGGATCGTTCGCATAGCGCCGCTCGACGAAATACATCAATGGATAGCCTTCCTGATCGAAGATGCCTTCTTCCCAGAAGGGATAGTTCTCTTCGAGATGCGCCACTTCCTTCGAGCCGCGCTGCATGCTCTGAAACAGAAGCAGATCGCCGACGACCGTGTCATACAGCGTGTCCAGCGCCAGGAGCGGGTGGCGCAGGTGATAGAGCACGCCCATGAAAATGACCAGATCGAATTTCTCGCCGAGCTGGCCGACGTCATAGACGGACATGTTGCGGAACTCGATGTCTTTGTAGCCGGAAATCTCGGCCGCGAAGCGGGCCTGATTCAGATAGACGTCGTCCGAGTCGAGGCCGACCACCCGCGCCGCGCCCCGCTTTTTCATCTCGATCGAATAAAAGCCGGCATTACAGCCGATGTCGAGCACCGACTTGCCGGTCAGGTCCTGCGGCACCGCATGCGCGAACCGCTGCCATTTGACGTTGGGGTAATCGCCAAGGAAATGCTCGGGGGCGGTTTTCACGCCACGCAAATCGAGGTTGTGAAACCACTGCCCAAGGGACCGGACCCGCTGCTCGATTTCCTGGGTGGATAGATCCATGTATGCGCTCCTCGCGCGGCGCGGAAGCGAAAGGTGTGCCGATGCGCTCGCTTCGCTACGCGCTGGCATCAGGTGTCAGGTGTCTGGGCATCATCGCCCCGGCGAAACAGCCCGGATACCTGACACCCGACACCCACGCGCTCCGCGCGTGCTACACACGGCGAAGCTCCTCCACCATCCCCCTCACATCCCCTCTCAACCGCACGCTGCCCAGCCGCGCGCGCGCCGGCTCCCGCATCCGGTTCCATGTATACGCCACCTTTTTTCTCGTCTGGTCGGGGCCGAAGTAGCTGGCGTAGCCGTGGGAGTTGAGGGAGAAGAACGATAAGGCGTCGGCGTCGTTGAGGAGGGCGACTTCGGGGTCGCTCGACTGGCGTTCGTGGGCGGTAATGAGCTCGGCCACGCGGACGCAGATCGCTTCGCTCACGCCGGCGGTGGCGAGCACTTCGCCTGTGATTTCGGCACCTTTTTTCGCGTGCGCGTCTTTGAACTCCTGGTAATTGGCCGCGTTCTGTTCGATGCGGGCCTCCGATTCCGTCAGCAGCCGTTCGATGTCGTGAAACAGCGCGGCGAACTGCACGGGCAGCGAGGCATCGGGATCGAGGCGCAGGAGCCATTGCCAGATATCGAGCGCGTGGTTGTAGTCGGCGCGCACGAGCGGCTTGTCGAGATCGTGCAATGCGCGGTGCTTGCGCAGCACGCGCGTGAAGAGCTGTCCCTGCGAGTGGCGATTGCGGCGGTCGATGTGCCGCTGACAACGATTGAGCACCTCGAGCGGGAACGCCACCTTCCCGCCGTCGTCGTCGGCAATGCGCAACGTAAACGGCTCGCGCGCGAGGTTGTCGATGGCCATGTCGAACGCCCACGCATCAAAGTCCGCACGCTCCCATTCGGAGGCGCGCACATGCGGCGAACCGTCGTCGTCGAGGCGGATGAAAATCGACGGAAACTCCGCGGCGAGCGTGCCGCGATTCACCTGCGGGCGCGGTGGAACGAGCGCGAGCTCTTCGAGCATGGTTTTGCGTCCGATGCAAACTGATGGCCTGTTCTTTGCTGCGGCTCATCCATACTGTGAGGCAACCTGAATCCGTAGCACCCGCCGGGGGGAAACTCGGCATTCTTCTGCCCGGCCTGGGCGCTGTGGCGACCACGATGATCTCCGGCGTGCTCCTCGCGCGCAAAGGACTCGGACAACCGATCGGATCGCTCACACAGATGGGCACCATCCGCCTCGGCAAACGGACCGACGGCAACGCACCGTTCATTCGCGACTTCCTCCCGCTCGCGAGTCTCCATGACGTCGTCTTCGGCGCATGGGACATCTTCCCCGAGAACGCATACGAGTCTGCCGTACACGCAGACGTCCTCACCAGCGCGCACCTCGATCCAATCAAAGACGAACTACAGGCCATCGAGCCGATGCGCGGCGTCTTCTATCCGCAATACGTGCGCAAGCTGCACGGCACGCATGTGAAGCAGGGTGCGAACAAGGCCGACATGGTCGCGCAGCTGCGCGAAGACATCCGCAATTTCAAACAGAAAAATGGCTGCGATCGCGCGGTCGCGGTCTGGTGCGGCAGTACGGAAGTGTGGGTTTCAGCCAATGGCTGCCATCACACGCCCGAGTCGTTCGAGAAAGCGCTCGAGAACGACGATCCCACCATTTCGAATTCACAGATGTACGCGTGGGCGTGCATCAAGGAAGGCGTGCCGTTCGCCAATGGCGCGCCGAATCTCTCGGTCGATTTCCCGGCGGCGTGGGAGCTCGCGAAACGCGAAGGCGTTCCCATTGCGGGAAAGGATTTCAAGACCGGCCAGACGCTGATGAAGACCGTGCTCGCGCCGATGCTCAAGGCGCGCATGCTCGGCGTCCGCGGCTGGTTCTCGACGAACATCCTCGGCAATCGCGACGGCGAAGTGCTGGACGATCCGGAGTCGTTCAAGTCGAAGGAAAACACGAAGCTCGGAGTGCTCGACTACATCCTGCAGCCCGAGGTGCATAAAGAGCTGTATGGGGATCTGTTTCATAAGGTGCGGATCGAGTACTACCCGCCCCGCGGCGACGCGAAAGAAGGTTGGGACAACATCGATCTCTTCGGATGGCTCGGCTATCCGATGCAGATGAAGATCGACTTCCTCTGCCGCGACTCCATTCTCGCTGCGCCGATCGTGCTCGACCTCGCGCTGCTGCTCGATTTCGCGAAACGCGCCGGCTGGTCGGGCATTCAGGAGTGGCTGAGCTTCTACTTCAAGTGCCCGATGACCGCGCCCGATCTCTATCCGGAGCACGATCTGTTCATTCAGCTGATGAAGCTGAAGAACACGATGCGCTGGGCGATGGGACAGGAGTCGCTCACGCACCTCGGCCACGAGTACTACGACTGATATGGAGTGCGGCGGCAAAGCCGCCGCTCTCAACTTCCGCGGCAAAGCCGCGGAAAAAGAAAATGCCGGCGGCTTTGCCGCCGGCTTCAGAGCGGCAGCTCTGCTGCCGCACTCCATACGAGTACCTGATATGGAG
>JALYOB010000082.1 GCA_030857085.1 Acidobacteriota bacterium
GCCGGGGCCACGGGCCCCGGCCGCCGGCTGCAGGCCTAGCCTCCGCGACACAGTGGCGCCAATGCGCACGAAAAAGAAAAACGGCGGAACGGTTGCCCGTTCCGCCGTGATGCGATGAATCGCTGAAGCTTGCCGACTACTGGACGGTGTAGGTCGCGTTCGGCGCGGTCGAGCCGCCGTTGCCGGCGACACGGTTGTTCGGCGTCGCGGGCGATTCGACGAACGCACCGGCGCCGATCGAGATGCCGGTCGTGTTGTTCACGATCGTGTTGTTCGCGATGCGGATGCGCGCGCTGGCGACGGCCGAGTTGACACCGATGCCGTTGTTCGCGGCGATCATGTTGTGCTCGAGGTTGATCTGCGTCGTGGCCGTACCAGCCTTGACGCCGTCGGTGGCGTTGCTCGAAATGGTCGAGTCGGTGACGTTGATGCGGATGTTGCCCTGAGCCGCTTCGATGCCGATGCCGGCGTTGTTCACGATGTGCGTGTTGGTGACGTTCACGATCGCGAAGTCGTCGGCCGAGGTGTTCGCCACACGGATGCCGGCGAGGTTGTCATCGATGACCGAGTTGACGATCGTCAGGTGACGGAGAACCGTACCGACTACGTCCGTCAGCGCGATGTCGATGCCGCGGCCGGTGCTGCCGCGGAAGTTCTGGATCGAGCAGTGGTCGATGAGGACCGACTGACCGGCGATGTAGCGGATGCCGTTGAAGCCGGTGCCCGCGCCCTGGATCGAGACGTTGCGGATGATGACGCGATCGGTCGAGCCGGCGTTGATGACGAAGCCGTTCGTGCCCGCGCCGAGGGTCGAGGCGAGCGTGCCGTCACCGTTGATGGTGATGGACTTGGTGATCGTCAGCGTGCCGAAGCCACCCGGATCGAGGGCCGAGATTTCGCCGCCAGCGGCGGTTTTCGAGATGGCGCCCGCCCACGTTTTGCAGGGCGCGGTACGGCTGCACGGGTTGACGTCATCACCGACGCCGGAAACCCAGGTGCGAGTCGCCTGCGCCTGAAGCTGCGGCGCCGCCACGACGATCGCGAGTACCAGGAAACTGAAGACAGCAATGTTGAATTTACGCATGAAGAATGTGCTCCTGATCTGGACGTTACGAAACAAAGGGAGCATTGCGCCCCCGCCTGCGACTATTGGACTTGCTCGATTCGCGAAAGTATAGCGGTGAACGCGTAAGACACCTAATGTTTTCTGATTTACAGGCTGAAGATTGGCGTTGCCTGCCCGCCGAGGTAGGATGTCCGGACGTCCGGAAAGCGGCCGCGGCCGCGCGGCGGTTCCACCGAAACGTCAGAAAATAAAGGCGGAAAGGCGTACAGGGTGAGGGTCTCCGACTGCCGTTTGATCTCGCTGCCGAAGATCGCCGATCCGCGGGGCAATCTAACCTTCGTAGAGGGCGGGCGCCACGTCCCCTTTCCCATCGAGCGGGCGTACGCGATCTACAACGTTCCCGGTGGCGAGCGCCGCGGTGGCCACGCCTACCGCACGCTCGAAGAAGTCGTGGTCTCGCTCTCGGGGAGCTTCGACGTCGTGCTCTCCGACTCGGTCGACACGCTCCGCATCTCGCTCAACCGGCCGTACACCGCCTTGTTCATTCCACGCCTCATCTGGCGGCACATGGAAAACTTCTCGACCAACGCCGTCGCCTTCGTGCTCGCCTCGCAGCACTACGACGAGTCTGAATACATCCGCGACTATGAACTTTTCCGCGGCGAAGCGGAGGCCGCGCACGCGTCATGAACACCGTCGCCGACTGCCGCCTCATCAAGCTGCCGAAGATCGCGATGCCGCAGGGGAACATCACACCCGTCGAAGGGGCGTCGACGATTCCGTTCCGCATCGCGCGCGTGTTCTATCTCTATGACATCCCCGTCGACGCGGCGCGCGGCGGCCACGCGCACCGGCAACTCGAGCAGGCCATCGTCTGCGTGATGGGCTCGTTCGACATGGTGGTGGACGACGGCACCTCGCGCCGCGTCGTCACGCTGCGCCGTGCAGACGAGGCGCTCTACGTTCCCACCGGCATCTGGGGAGAGCTCGTCAACTTCTCCTCGGGCGCCGTGTGTTTCACGCTCGCCTCGATCGCATACGAAGAGAGCGATTACCTCCGCACGTACGAGGAGTTCATCGAGTATCGTCGCAGCCTCGCGGACGCCGCTCGATGACTGCTGCCTTGCGCATCCCTTTTCTCGACCTGAAGTCGCCGTACGGCGAACTGCAGACGGAGATCGACGCCGCCATCCACCGTGTCGTCACCAGCGGCTGGTACATCCTCGGCGAGGAAGTGCGGGCGTTCGAGCGGGAGTGGGCGGTGTACATCGGCACCACGCATTGCGTCGGAGTGAGCAACGGTCTCGATGCGATGCATCTCGTGCTGCGCGCGTGGGACATCGGCGCGGGCGACGAGGTGATCGTTCCCTCGAATACGTACATCGCGACGTGGCTCGCGGTCAGTTACGCGGGCGCGACGCCGGTGCCGGTCGAGCCCGATCCGCACACGTACAACCTCGACGTCGATCGCATCGAAGCCGCGATCACGCCGCGGACGAAGGCGATCCTCGCGGTGCATCTGTATGGACAACCAGCAGACATCGATGCGATGCGCGAGCTCGCAACGCGACGCGGAATCAAAATTCTCGAAGACGCGGCCCAGGCGCACGGCGCGACGTGGCGCGGACGGAAGGCGGGCTCGCTCGGTGATGCTGCCGCCTGGAGTTTCTATCCCGGGAAAAACCTCGGCGCGCTCGGCGATGCGGGTGCGATCACGACCAACGACGCCGCGCTCGCGGAGCGGGTGCGCGTGCTCGCGAACTACGGTTCGCAGGTCAAGTATCACAACGTGGAAAAGGGCTTCAACTGCAGGCTCGACGAGTTGCAGGCTGCGATTCTGCGCGCGAAGTTGCCGCATCTCGACGCATGGAACGGACGACGCCGCGCGATCGCGGAGCTGTATCTCGATGGCATTCGCAACCCGCGCGTGATTCTGCCGGCCGTCGCAGAAGGCGCCGATCCGGCGTGGCACCTGTTCGTCGTTCGCAGCGAAGAGCGCGGTGCGTTGCAGCAGCGTCTGACCGATGCCGGCGTCGGCACGCTCATTCACTACCCGATCGCGCCGTTCGACCAGCGGGCATATGCGGAGTTCGCTGCGCGTCGCGACGAATGGCCGCTCGCCTCGCGCATCGCCTCCGAAGTGCTCAGCCTTCCCATCGGGCCGCATCTGTCGCACGACGACGCGGCGATGGTCGCAGAGGTGGTGAATCGTGCGTAAGACGTGGTCGCTCGTCGCGCAGACGAGCGGCTCGCGGCTCTACTGGCTCGTCGCCTCCCTTCTCACCACCGTCATCACCGCCCGTTACCTCGGACCCGACGGTCGTGGCGTGTACGTCGCGGCGGTGGGGTGGGTGACGATGTTCGCGACGTTCGGCACGCTCAGCATCTCGCAGGTCATCATCTATCTCGCCGCAGGCAAGCCGCAGGACGGCTGGCTGCCGCAGGTGCTCGGCTCCGCGCTCGCGATTGCCGGAGCCGTCACCGTCATCGCCGCTGCTGTTGCGGCGCTGCTGTATGCCGGGAGTGACGGCCGTCTGTTTCGCCATCTCGACGCGTCCGTGCTCGCGATCGCGTTTCTCGCGCTGCCGTTCATGATCTGGATCGAGAACGGGAACAGCATCCTCATGGCGTCAGGCCGCCTCACCGCGATGAATGCGTCGCAGGTCATCGGCGCGACGGCCGCGCTGCTCCTGACATTCCTCGTCGTCGCGGTTGCGCGGCTCGGAGTGACGGGCGCGCTGTTCGCGATGACGCTCGCGCAGGCCGTGACGGTCGGCATCGCGCTCGTGCTCATCGGTCGCATGGCGGGAGCGATTCGCGTCGACCGGCCAGTGCTCCGCGAGTTGCTTTCGGGCGGAGTCAAACTGCATCTCAACGCGGTCGGCACGTATCTCTTCACACAGGCGAACGTGCTGATCCTCAACAACTACCGGCGTCCTGACGAGACGGCGTACTTTCAGCTCGCGGTGCAGCTGTTCGTCGGCATGCAGGTGCTGCCGAACGCCGTCAGTGCCGTGGCGTACTCGCTCGTCTCGCGCAAAGGACCGGACGAAGCGTGGCCGGAGCATCGCAAGCTGCTCTTCCATTCCGCGCTCGTGATCGCGCTGCTGTCGGTGATTGCGTGGTTCGTCATGCCGTACGTCGTGCCGTTCGTGTTCGGCGCGCGCTATCTGCCTGCGATTCCACTGTTTCAGATTCTGCTCCTCGGCAGCGTCGGCATGACGATGTCGCTGGTGATGTCGAGTCAGTGGATCGCGCGTGGATTGTTTCTGCAGGCAGCGTTGCTGACGCTGCTCGTCGGCTGCATCACCGTCGCGGGGAACTACGCGTTCGTGCCGCGATATGGCTCGGTCGGAGCGGCTTGGGTGACGGTGGGAACGTACACGATCTCCGTCATCGGCAACGGCATCATGGCGCTGTGGGTCGAGTCGCGGTATCGCGCGTGGCGCGCTGATAAAACCGCGTGAGCTGTCCGGCCACGGCCTCGGACGCGAAGCGCGCGCGCACGCTCTCTTTTGCCTTTGCTCTGATTGCGTTTCGCTCGCCTTCATCACGCAACGCGTGCAGCACCGCCTCCGCCAGTGCGGCGGGATCTTTCACACGACTGAGCCAGCCGTTCTCGCCGTGGCGCACGAACTCCGCGACCGTAGGAATGTCTGAGGCTACTGCAGCACAGCCGACGGCCATCGCTTCGAGCAGCGCGACGCCGAGGCCTTCGACGACGGAGGGGAACACGAACAGATCGCAGGCGCGGAGCAGTGCCGGAATGTCGCGCCGCTCGCCGAGGAAGTGGACGTGCTTCGCGACGCCGTGCTGTGCGATGACTGACTGCAGATGCGCGTGCCACTCGCGATCGATCGCACCCGCGGAGACGAACTGCGCGTTCGGATGGCGCGCCAGAATCGCGGGCATTGCGGCGATCGCGTACTCGAGTCCCTTCTCCGGAACGACGCGGCCGACATTGAGCAGGACCAGCGTTTCCTTCGAAAAACCGAGCAGATCGCGGATGTCGACAGGTGCGAACGCGTCGAGGTCCCCGCACTCGATGCTGTTCGGAATCACCTCGATGCGCTCGAGCGGGAAGCGGAGATCGCGATGCGCGTTCTGCCGCACGCCTTCGCTGATCGCGATGAGCTCGCGGCAACTGCGGCGCGCGGTCCAGCCGTCGATGGCGCGAGCAACGACGCGTTTCGCGCGCAGCGACGGCCCGCGCCAGGACTCCGGCGCGTACTCGAGCGCCTGAATCGTGCTGATCACCGGAACGCCGACGGACTTCGCGGCAGTGCGGCCGATGAGATTCGCCGGAAAAAGTTGCGTGTGCACGAGGTCGTGCGGATGCGCGCGCAACCACGCCTTCATCCGCTGCACGCCGCGCCAGAGGTGACGATGGCCGGGGCAGCCGAGCGTATGCACGTCGATGCCGAGGCGGCGGATCGGCTCGACCCAGAAGTCGAGCGTGTCGTAGACGGTCATCACCGTGCTCTGAATGCGCGCGGGATCGAGATGCTGCAGCACGTTGTAGAGCGCGCGCTCGGCGCCGCCGGAGCCGAGGGATTCGACGAGGTGGACGACGCGAAGAGGAGGCTGCTCGGACAACGCGCGGATGATATTCGCGTTGACAGCACCTCCGCAGGTTTCTACGATCCGCCACCCTCATGTTGCGGGCCAGCCTGCAGGCTGTTTTCGTGCTCGCCGCCGGCGTTCTGCTGTACTGGCTGTGGCGGCGCTATGTCGCGGGCTCGCGTCTGCGCTGGATCGTCGCGCTCGGATTCGCGGGGCGCGCGATCGCGGGACAACTGCTCTTCTGGATCTCGTGGGCGCGGCTTCCGTTCGCGCGCGGTCTGCAGGAAGGGAACGGCTTGTGGGCTTTTGCGCTCGATGCGAAGTCGTATCTCGCATGGGCCGGACGCGTTGCGCACGAGGGGCCGCTGGCGGTCGTCCTTTATCAGCGGCCGTTGCCCGCGCCGCGCTATGTGCAGACGCTCGCGGCGTTCATGTTTTTCTTCGGCGACGTCGCGACCGTCGGGTTGCTGCTCAATCTGTTCGCATATCTCGGCGTCGCAATTTTCATTCTGCGCTGGGATGCACGTGCGATGCGGCGGGAAGGGGAGCGGTGGTCGCCGGCGACGCTCGCGCTGCTCGCGGTCAGCTTTTCGCCATCGGCGGTGCTCTGGTCGTTTCAGCCACTCAAAGACACATTCATGCAGTTCGCAATGGTCGCGTTCTTCGCGTCGGCATTGCTGTGGGAGCGCGCGTGGATGGCGATCGGCCGCGACGGTGCGATCGTCTCTGCCGCGGCGGCGATGGTCGGGGCGATGTTCCTGGCGAGTGGAGTGCGGTGGTATGTCGGCTTCGTCGGGCTCGCAGCCGGCCTGCTCTTTTTTCTCCTCATTGGTCTTTCGATCCGCACGTCGAAGCTGAAGTACGGCGCGATGACGTTCGTCGTGCTGTTCTCGCTCTCGCAGGCGTTTCGCATTGGTGGCTACACCGACGTTCCATGGGTTCTGTCGCGCGTCGCCAATCCTGCGGGGATCGCCACGACCGTCTCGAGGCTGCCGCAGTTTCTGTTTGGTTATGTGGGCACCGTGCGTGGGAACTTCGCTCGTGCCGGAGGAGCGACGGTGATTCATGCGCCGAAGACGGACGGCGCTGCGCCGGCGCACTCGGCAAACGTCACCGCCAGCGTCGCCGCGGTCTTCGTTCCCTCGGCGGTCGCCATGCGAATGGGGCTGCTCGACATCGGAGGAGGACGCGGCCTCTTGTGGGTGACCGACATCGACACGTTTCTTTTCGATGCGTGTCTCGTCGCGGCGATCGTGCTGATCGTGCGGCGCTGGCGGGCGGATGCGTTGCGGAATCCGCTGTTCTGGCTCGTCACATTGACGACGCTGCTCCTGTCGGTTCCGCTCGCCTACGCGATCGTCAATTTCGGGACGCTGTTCCGCCTGCGGGTAATGATGCTGACCGGCGTGGTGCTCGTGCCGCTGGCGCTCGTCACGCGCGCTTCGCAGCCTGGCGGCGGCGGCAGTGTAGAGTAGGGCCGTGGACCGCGACTTCAAGGACTTGCGCGTCGTCGCGCTCGCCAGCTACCCCGATGATGCGGCGTGCACGCGCTTTCGAATCGAACAGTACATTCAGCTGCTCGGCGAGCAGGGTGCACGGGTCGAGCTGCTGCCGTTTCTGACGCGCAAGGCGTTTCGCCACCTGTACGATCCGCGCCGCTGGTTCCGCACCACGGCCGCGGTCTTCGTCGGTCTGCTGCGGCGGCTCGCGCAGGTACCGGCGGTGTTTCGCTCGGACGTCATTTTCGTGCAGCGCGAGGCGATGCTCCTCGGCCCGCCGGTGATCGAATGGTTCGCGCGCCGCGTGGCGCGGCGGCCGCTCGTCCTCGACCTCGATGACGCCACCTATCTCGAGCAGGCGAGCAGCGTTTATGGCCGACTCACCAAGCTGCTCAAGGCGCCGCGCAAGACCGACCGGCTGATCGACTGGGCGTCGCTCGTCGTCTGCGGCAATGACGTCATCGCCGATCACGTACGCGGACGCGGCACGCCCGCTGTGGTGATTCCGACCATCGTCGACACCGCCCGTTTCGTTCCGCGGACGGATGATCTCGATCGCGACGTGCCGGTCATCGGCTGGGTCGGCTCGCACTCGACTACCGATTACTTCAAGCAGATCATCCCCGTTCTCGAAGACCTTGGCCGCGAGTTCCGTTTCCGCGTGCGCGTGGTCGGCGCCGCGCATCCGATCACAATTCGTGGAGTCGAAGTCGAGTCGCTGCCATGGCAGCGCGACCGTGAGGTTTCGGACTTTCAGACGATCGACATCGGCGTTTATCCGCTGCCGAACGACGTCTGGGCCGAAGCGAAATCGGGATTGAAAGCGATCGAATATCTCTCGGTTGGTGTACCGTTCGTCGCCAGTCCCGTGGGCGTCGTTGCACATCTCGGGATTGACGGAACGACGCATTTCCTCGCCGAGACGCCCGAGGAGTGGCGAGAGTCGCTTGCGCGATTGCTGCGCGAGCGCGAGCTGCGGCGGCGGATGGGAGCGGCGGCGCGCGAGTTCGCGGTCGAGCATTACTCCGTTCAGGCGGTAGGGAAAACACTCAACGATCTGCTGCGGCGCGCCGCGGAAGCCAAAGGAAAACACCCCGTGAACCTCGAGAGCGTCATCAGTGTCTCGCACGCACAGAAGCTGCCGCAGCGGCGCAACGTCGACGAAACGGTCGTCTCCGGATTCGGCGATGAATGGAGCCGCTTCGATCAGGGGGCCGTTCCGGAAACCGAACTGCGCGAGCTTTTCGACGCTTACTTCGACATCTTTCCGTGGCAGTCGCTGCCGAAGGATGCGGTGGGGATGGACGTCGGCTGCGGCAGCGGACGCTGGGCGCGTCTGGTCGCGCCGCGCGTTGGAAAGCTGATCTGCGTCGATGCGAGCAAAGAGGCGGCCGCGGTTGCACAGCGCAATCTCGCGGATCAGCCGAATTGCGAAGTGATCGTCGCCAGCGTGGGCGACCTTCCGGTCGAAGATCACTCGCTCGACTTCGCCTACAGCCTCGGCGTCCTGCATCACATCCCCGACACTGCGGCGGGCATTCGCAGCTGCGCCGCGAAGCTCAAGCCGGGCGCGCCACTCCTCGTCTACCTTTATTACGCATTCGACAACCGGCCGCTCTGGTTCCGCATGTTGTGGCTGATGTCGAATCCGATCCGCCTCTTCGTTTCGCGCATGCCGCACGCGCTGCGCTATCTCGTCAGCCAGATGCTCGCGACGGTGGTGTACTGGCCGCTCGCGCGATTTGCGCGGCTCTGCGAAAAGCTCGGCATGAACGTCGAGCTGATGCCGCTCAGCTACTACCGCCGCCGCAGTTTCTACGTCATGCGCACGGACGTTCTCGACCGATTCGGCACGAGGCTCGAGAAGCGGTTCACGCGCGACCAGATCGCCACGATGATGCACGAGGCAGGCATCGAGAACATCCGCTTCAACGACGCACCGCCGTTCTGGTGCGCGGTCGGAACGAAGCGTTAGGCGCTGACCGAGCGCGCGGATCTCTGTTTGAAGCCGCGGTCGCGGAGCGTCGCGGCGGCTTCAGCAGGGAATGCGGAGTCGCCGCATTGCCGTTGCGACGAGACTCCGGCTCAGGTTGCCTTTTGGCGCCGTACTTCCGTACAGTGCGACGCCAAGCCCATACAAAATGATCATCCTGATTGCGCTCCTTCAGACGGCTCTCCTCCCGTTCGCCGGCATCGGTATGTACCGCCTGTGGAAGCGCCTTGCTTCCGCCGGGAAATGGATCGAGCTTCTGGTCGCCCTCGGCTTTCTGGCGCGCGCAGGTCTGGGTCTGCTGCTGTTCTGGCTTTCTTATCTGCCGATCCCTCTGCCGGCGAATGCCGCGGACAACAATGGTCTGTGGTTTTTCGCCTGGGACGGCCATGCGTACTTCATGGACGCCGCCGGTGTGGCGTTGAAGGGGCCGTCAGCGATTCTCCATCTCTCGTCCGGAGTCGCGGCTGCTTTCTTCATCAAAATCCTGTCGACGTTTCTCTATGTCTTCGGGAGCGTCGCCAGTGTCGCCCTGCTGCTCAATTGCCTCGCATTTCTGCTCACGTGCGCCGCGATTCAGAGCATCTCGCCGCGCGCGACGCGTACGACCACTCTCGCCATTGGCGCGCTGAGTCTCTGTCCGTCGCTCATTCTCTGGTCGCTGCAGCCGCTCAAGGACGTCTTTTTCCTGACGATGGTGGCGGCGTTCATGGCACTCGCATTCGCGCTGCAGAAAATCGTTGCGCGTGAAGGGCTGCCGTCGCTGCTGCGCTCATTCGCGATTGCGCTGGCGCTCGCCGGGCTCACGTACGGCATTGCCGGAATCCGCTGGTATTTCGCGTTTCTCCTCTGGGCGCTCTGTGCCCCGTTCGGTCTGATGACCATTGCGCGTTCGCGCACGTGGAAAGCCGCCGCGATGGCAGCGTTGGTCTTCGTCGTCTGCGGGATGGGGTTCTTCGCCGGAGGGGGCGTGTATGTGCCCGAGCCGATCCAGAATCTCGCCCGTCCCGCTGCGGCGCTTCGTGCAGCCGGCGCGCTGCCGAAGTTCGTGCTCGCGGGAGCGGCCGACGTGCGCCTGGGGTTCGAGCGGACCGTGGGGAACACGACCATCGCGGCCGCGCCCGAGACGCCGGTGCAGGCCGCTGTGGTTCCTGCTGCCGCAAAGTCAGTCCCGCCTGCGCCTCCCGCTCCACCGGCGGTGACGCAGATCGCGGCCACCGTCGTCACGACAACGGCTGCGAAGGTGGAGAAAGCTCCTGCGCAAACTGCCGCGGTCGTGAAGACGCAGGAACGCGCGCCGCGGCCGGCTGAACAAGAGAAGCCGCGTGCCGCTGTCGCCGTCGCCGCGGTCACCGAAACGGTCGCAACGCCACGCGTCGTCGAGATTCCCGAGCCCGTGCAGACTGCGCCTCTCGCACAGGCCGCGCGCATCGATGAAACTCCCGCACCCGCAGTGACGGACACGCCACGCGTCGCGACTGCCACGATCGCGGAAACGACCGTCCCGGAAAGCAGCACCAGCGCGGAAAAAAACGCGGAAAGCAGCACCAGCGCGATCAAAAACGTCCCCGAAGCTCCGATCGCACGCGAGGACGTGGCGCCTGTTGAACTCCCGCTGGTCGCTGTGCCGACAGTTCCTGAAGCGCCGCGTCAGGCCGCCGTGGCGCCCGCTCCGAAGTCTGCTGCAAAGAAGACCATTCGCGCAGCCGTCCGCCCGTTGCCGCTTCCTCTGCCGGTCGGGTCTGCCGCAAAGCCCGCGGTGGCGAACGCGCCGAAACCTGCGCCTCGAGCCATCCGCGAAACCGCTTCCGCTCCGGTCATCCCCCCGCCTGCTGTGACGTCTTCACCCGTCGTCCCGTCTGCGCCGCCGGTTTCGTCGTCACCGGTTGCGACGGCGTCTTCTGCAGAGCCGCTGACGCTCCCGCCCACTTCTCAGCCGGCTCTGGTGACGCAGCCGGTCGTCGAGACCAGCACGACCGGTGAGGTCACGCAGGCAGCCGAAACCAGCACGACAGGTGAGGTCACGCAGGCCGCGGAAGCGTCGCAGCCGATCGCCATCGCCATTCCTGACGTCAGGCCGAAGCCAGTGGCCGAAACGCGGCCGGAGCCTTCGCTCGAGCAGCCCGTGGCGGCGAAGATTGCCCCGGCGGCTCCGGTTGTCGTCCCGCAGCCGGTCGTCGCGCCTGTTCCTGCAGCCCCCGCGACG
>JALYOB010000464.1 GCA_030857085.1 Acidobacteriota bacterium
GTTCCAAAGCGGTGGCTCTGCCACCGCACTCCTGGAACCGTCCCGGATCCAACGCACCGATCTCCATCGACGGACGCCCATCCACCACCCACTCCGCCACCAGTTGTCCGATCGCGGGCGAGTGCATCACGCCGTGTCCCGAACATCCCGTCGCGAGCATCACGTTCTCGTAGCGCGGCGACCATCCCACGATCGCCTTCCCGTCCGGCGTCATCTCGTACAACCCCGACCAGCATTCATCGATCGCCACATTCGCAAGGCACGGCACGCGCTCGCGCGTCATTCGCTGCACGTACCAGAGCCAGTGGGGGAACGGCGGATCGTCGGGCCAGAGCAGCAGCACGCGGCCCTCGCGGACGCGCAGGTGATACCAGTCGCCCGACCAGATCGTCATCGGCATCGCTTCGCCCAACACGTCGGTCGCGATCGTCGCCGCGACATTGCGCCGCATCGGAAACACCGGCGCACCCGACCACGCTCCGAGCGCATTCACGAACACCCGCGCCTGCACGTCTCCTTTCGAAGTACGCGCGGCAATCACGCGATCGCCCTCCACGCGAAATCCTTCGAACGCGACGCCTGATTCGAATCGCGCTCCCTTCCGCTGCGCACTGGCCGCGTAGCCGCGAAGAATGTTCATCGGACGAAGGAAACCATCCGTCGGACAGAACGTGCCGCCGATCACCGTCGCATCACCGATCGCAGGATTCAGCGCGCGCGCTTCGTCCGCACTCACCATCCACGCCTCGGTCAGTCCGCATGCGTGCTGGACTTTCTGCGCCGCGCGCAGAAGTTCGAGATCGGCCTCACTGCACGCGAGAAAGAGGTAGCCGTGCGCGCGATATCCGGAGTCGACTCCCGTCTCCTCTTCGAACGCGAGCAGCTTCGTGCGCGACAGCAGCGATAACCGCACCTCGGTCTCATTGTCGAACTGCGCGCGAAAGCCGCCGGTCGCTTTCGCCGTGCTGCCGCTGCCGAGCTGTTCGCCGCGATCGAGCACCATCACATCGCAGCCGCGTGCGGCGAGGTGATGCGCGATGCTCGCGCCGATCACGCCGCCGCCGAGGATTGCGATGTCGGTTCGCATGGCTGCACGCTACAATACGCGCGCTCTCTCTCCAGTACCCAATCAGGAGAACCATGTCCGCGTTGATGTCCGCGGTGTACGCATTTTCCCCCGCGGCGATTCCTGTCGCCGCAACCGCAGTGCTCATCGTCGCGTTCGGATTGCGCGTCGTGCTGCGCCGTTTCACGAGCGCGAGCGCCGCCTTTTTCTCGCTGACGATCGTCGTTGCGATCTGGATGAGCGCATTCGCGGGGATGTATTCGACCCGCACGGCCGACGTCGCTCTCGACTGGGCGCGCCGCGCGTATCTCGGCGTGCCCTTCATTCCGGCGGCGATTTACTGGTTCACCATCGAGATGCTGCGCATCGAGCGCCGCCGCCGTCTCGCGCACGTCGCCGCATGGAGCTTCGCCGCATTCTTCAGCGCGATCGGCGCCGCATCCGATCTGCTGATCCCGAACGTGCAGCAGTACTGGTGGGGCTTTTATCCCCGCTACGCGGTCGGCATCAGCATCCCGTTTCTGCTCTACTTCGGAGGCTATCTCGTCGCGTCCCTCGCGGAGTTCGTGCGCGCGTATCCGCATGCGCGCGGCGCCGAGCAGCGGCGCATTCGCGCGTTCATCCTCGCGTTCGGCATCGCATACGCCGGCTGCGTCGACTACCTGCCGAAGTACGGCATTGCCGCGTATCCATTCGGCTATCTCGCCATTCTCGCGTTCGTGATCGTGGTCGCGCGCACGATCCGCAAGTACGACCTCGTCGCACTCACGCCCTCGCTCGCGGCGCCGGAAATCATCGGCACGATGGCGGACGTGCTGTTCGTGTGCGATCGCGAAGGCCGCATCGAATTTGCCAATCGCGCCGCCAGCACGGTTCTCGGACATGAAGAGACGGCGCTCGCCGGCAAACGGATCGAGGAGCTGCTCGCGCAGGAAAGCGATCTCTCGTCGAAGCTGCAGCGACGTTCGCTGCGCAATGATGAATACCGTTTCCTCACCGCGAGCGGAGAGCGCGTCGATCTCACGCTTTCGATCTCGCCGGTCGTGCATGACGGCGTGCCCGCGGGCGCGGTGATCATCGGCCGCGACATGCGCGATCGCAAACGCGCCGAGCGCGAAGTGCTGCAGGCGGTGACGCTGCTGCAGTCGACGCTCGACTCGACCGCCGACGGCATTCTCGTCGTCGGCGATCATGGCCGCATCGTTTCGTACAACCAGCGCTTCGTCGAGATGTGGCACATGCCGCGTCGCGCCATGGAGTCGGGCGAAGACAGCAGCGTGATCGGCACGATGGCCGAGCAGCTCGTCGCGCCGCACGAATTCATGCGCACGTTCGACGCGCTCGCCGGACGCCCATCTGCCGAAAGCTCGGATGCGCTCGAGCTGAAAGACGGCCGGCGATTCGAGGCGTATTCGATCGCCCGGCGCGTCGAGGAAATCGAGACCATTCGCGTCTGGAGCTTCCGCGATGTCACCGCGCGATTCACCGCCGAGGCGGCGTTGCGGCAGTCGGAGATCCGCTATCGATTGCTGTTCGAACAGAACGCGGCCGGCGTCTGCGTGAGCAATCTCGATGGCGCGATCGTCGACTGCAACGCCACGTTCGCGAACATGCTCGGCTTCCCGCGCGCGGAGCTCGTCGGACGCAACATGGCCGATCTGTACGCGAACGCGAGTGAAGCGGAAGAACTGACGATGCTCCTCCGCAGCGTCGGAACGCTCAACAGCGTCGAGATCGAACTGCGCCGCGCCGATCGCCGCGCACTCTGGGTGCTCGAGAACCTCGTGCTCGTCGGCGACGGCGATCGTTCAGTCGTGCACGCGACCGTGGTCGACATCAGCGACCGGAAACGGGCGGAAGAGCAGATCGAGTTTCACGCGTATCACGACGTCCTCACGCATCTTCCCAATCGCAAGCTGTTCACCGATCGCCTGCGTCACAGCCTCACGCGCGCGAAGCGCAACAATCGCGCGGTCGCGGTGATGTTCATCGACGTCGATCACTTCAAGACCATCAACGACACGCTGGGCCACACTGCCGGCGACGAGCTGCTGCTCGAGATGGCGCGCCGTCTCCGCGAATGCGTTCGCGAGGACGACACGGTCGCGCGCCTCGGCGGCGACGAGTTCACGATCATCCTCGCCGACCTGCGCCATCCCGAGGACGCAGTCGGTGTCGCGCAGAAAGTCCTCGAGACCGTGCAGGAACCGCTCACGATCGGCAACATGCCCATCGTCGTCTCGGCGAGCATCGGCATCGCTCTGTATCCGGAAGATGGAACCGATCCGGAGTCGCTGCTGCGCAATGCGGACAGCGCGATGTATCGCGCGAAAGAAGCGGGCCGCAGCAACGTGCAGTTGTGCACCGACGAGATGAAGAAGCGCGCGCTCGAGCGGCTCGCGGTCGAGAGCCGTCTGCGCACTGCATTGAACGAAGAGCAGCTGATCCTCGCGTATCAGCCGCAGGTGAGTCTCATGACCGGCCGCACCATCGGCGTCGAGGCGCTGGTGCGCTGGGCCGATCCGGTGCGCGGCATCGTCGAGCCGGCGTCGTTCATCCCCATCGCCGAGGAGACGCGGCTCATTCTGCCGCTCGGCGAATGGGTGCTGCGCACGGCCTGCCGCCAAATGAAGGAGTGGCAGGATCGCGGTGCGGGTCCGATTCGTGTGGCGGTGAATCTCTCCGCGCGGCAGTTCCAGCAGCACGACCTGCTGGAGATGGTGCGCAGCGCGCTCGAGGAATCGCAGCTCGCGCCGTCGTCGCTCGACCTCGAGATCACCGAGACGACGGCGATGCAGAACGCCGAGGCCACTGTCGAGACGCTGCGCGCGCTGCGCAACCTCGGCGTCGGCATCTCGATCGACGACTTCGGCATGGGCTATTCGTCGCTCAATTACCTGCGCCGTTTCCCGATCACCGCGGTGAAGATCGACCGCGCGTTCGTCAACGATCTGACCACCAGCGAAGGGGATGCGGCGATCGTGTCCGCCGTGATCGGCATGGCCCGCAGCCTGCGGCTGCGCGTGGTTGCCGAAGGCGTCGAAACGGCCGAACAGTTCGCAATGCTGCGCACCAAAGAATGCGACGAAGCCC
>JALYOB010000083.1 GCA_030857085.1 Acidobacteriota bacterium
CGCTGCGCAGCGACGACCTCGAACAGTTCCGCCGCGTCAAATACAAACTGCGCCGCACCGTCATGCGCCTGACGTACGACCTGCACCACATCTTCAAGCGCCTCGAAAAGTACCGGAAGAACTTCTTCCTCTCCGGCGCCGCCGGCCCGCGCATCGATCGCGAACGCGTGCCGCTCGAAGCGGTGGCCGAAATCCCCGAGCCACCGCCGATGGACGAACACGAAGCGGACGCGTAAACGCGCGGAACGCGCGTTTACGCCTGCGGCGCTGGTGTCGGGTATCAGGTGTCTGGCCGGTTTCGCGTAGAGGCCCAGACACCCGACACCCGCGCGCAGCGCGCTACTGCATCCTCAGATCTCCGCCTGCGTCACCGCCCCTTCCTGCACCGTCACCTGAATGCTCTCCACCGGGGCTTCATTCGGTCCGAGCAGTTGCAGCGTGTACGTGCCCGGAGCGATGTTGATGAGCGTGGTCGTGGCGGGATTCGGGAGGAGCTCGCGGCTGGGGAGGTTCGGGCCGAAGCGCTGGTAGGGAATGCCGTTCGCGTCGATGAGGCGCACGCGGCGGCGCTCGGCGTTCTTTGAACGAATCACGAGCGTGCCGCCGGGCGTCAGGCCGATCACGCGCGGTTGCGACGGCGACTGCAGAAGGACGTTCTGTGCGGCGTAACCTTCCGCGCTGACCGAGGCGGAGTACTGACCGGCGGCGAGCGGCAGCTTCAGTTCGCCGTCGCCTGCGTCATCGAAGAAGCTGCCGGCCTGATACACGATCTGTCCCTGAGTGTTGTAGACGGTGATGCGCGCGCGCAGAGGCAGACCATTACGGAAATCGACGACCTTCAGCGTGGCTGCGTCGCTGCGGGTCAGCTTCAGCTCGAGATCGTCGATCCCCTGATCGCCGACCTGCAGATCGCGGTTCTGGCTGCCGAAGCCTTCGCGTGAGGCCGAGATCACGTACGCCGCGGCGGGAACCGCATCGATGGTGAACACGCCGTTGACGTCGGTGGTTGCGCCGCGCGCCATGACGATGGTCGTGTTCGGATCGGCGGCGCGCAACTGCACGTTCACATTTGCGACCGGCTCGCTCGTCGCCGCGTCGACGACGCGGCCGCGGATGCCGCCGGTGCGGAACTCGATGTCGAACCTGTCGGACCCGCGCACCTGATACGTCGTGTTGTACGGGCTGAAGCGCTGCAGGTCGACGACGTTCACGGTGTAGTCGCCTTCATCGAGACCGCTGACGCTGTACGCGCCGTTCTGATCCGTCGTGGCGCTCGACACCGCCTGTGCACGCGAGCCGCGCGCCGGCGCGAACAACACGTTCGCATTCGGCAGCGCTTTGCCGTTGCGGAGTACGCGGCCGCTCACCGTCACGTCGCTGCGGAACTCGATGTCCACCGACTGCGATCCGCCCGGTGCAACTTCGACCATCTTCGGAGAGGACAGCTTCAAGCCGCCGCCGAAGCGGCCGGAGATCGACGCCGAGACCTGCACGCTGCCGGTCGGCGCACCTTCGACGCGGTACGTGCCGTTCGGATCGACCGCGGAGCTCGCGCGCGTGCGATCGCCGCGCACTTCAACCGTCGCATTCGCGTATTCGCTTTCCGAAAGACCGGTGACGCGGCCATAGATCGTCGCGCCCGTGCGCATCGTGATGCGGATCCCGCCGCCGCTCGAGATGTCGACGTCATCGAGCGTTCCGTCCGCGAGTCCTGCCTTCGAGGCGACGAAGCGATA
The DNA here is from genome assembly GCA_030857085.1 of Acidobacteriota bacterium. Taxonomy (GTDB): domain Bacteria; phylum Acidobacteriota; class Thermoanaerobaculia; order Gp7-AA8; family Gp7-AA8; genus QHVT01. Next base: position 1,737 of record JALYOB010000083.1, read on the forward strand.
GCGTCCCGGCGCAACCGATTCCATCTCGAACGCGCCGTTCGCATTCGTGCGCGCGACCTCGTGACCACCCGTGCCGGAGCTCGCGCTCACCGACGCGTCGGAAACCGGCGCACCTGCTTCGGTCACGACGACGCCGCTCACTCGCTGGCCGGACGAGAGCGTCACGTCGAGCCGCGTCTCGCGTCCTTTCAACGTCACCTGCTTGCGCGCGTCGATGTACTTCGGATGCGAGAAGCTCAGCGTCTCTTCACCCGGAGGAAGCGCCTCGAGCGAATACTCGCCGTTCTGATTCGTGGTCGTATTCGTCTCCATCCCTCGCGACGAGAACGAGCCGGTCGGCGAGGGCATGATGCGCACGCTCGCATCGGCGACCGGAGCGCCGTTCGGACCGGTCACGCGGCCGGTGAGCTTCACGCCCGATTCGAGTTGCAGCTCGACGCCGCTGAGCGTCTTCCCTTCTTCGATCGTGACGTTGAGCCGCGCGCCTGCGTAACCGGGCGCGTTCGCGAGCAGCACCATCGAACCGGCGGGAACGTTCTCGAGCGTGAACGTGCCGTCGCTGCTGTTGAAGTCTTTGAGCTGCGGCGGCGCCATCATCACCATACCGCCGCCGCCGCGCGAGGCCGAGATGCCGGCCTGGAACGTCGCCACCGGCTTGCCCGAGTCTTTGTCGACGACGCGTCCGGTCACGCGGCCGCCGCTGCTCAGCTCCACGAGCACTTCCCGCGCAGGTGCGGTGATCGAACGCTGCTCCTGAATGAAGTCGTCTTCCTTGCGGAACATGACACGCACGTTGCCCGCCGCGAGTCCGCTGAGGGTGAACGTGCCATCCGGTCCCGTGACCCCGCTCGAATCGAGCGTCGGCACCATCGCCGTGACGCGCACGCCTTCGACGCCGGCGCCGCCGCGGACGACGCGGCCCGTGATTTCCGACGCAGGTTCGAGCGTCGCCTCGACCTTCGGTGAGGTCGACAGGGTCACGTTCTGCGCGCGCACCGTTTTCGGCGCGAAGCCTTCGCGGCGGAACGAAAAGTCGTACGTCCCTTCCTTCACCCGCATCTCGAACGTGCCGTCGGAGCCGGTGCGCACCGAGTCTTCGTCGTTGTTCATGCCGCTGATGAACGTCATGCGGAACATGCCGCCGCGACCCGTGTCGGACTCGCTCGCCGTCACCACCACGCCCGAAAGCGGCTTGCCGTTGTTGTCGGTGACGACGCCGCTCACCGGCAGTCCGTTCGGAATCGTCAACGTGACGCCGCTCTTCCGCTCACCCGAGCCAACGCGCATTGGCTCGGTCTTCGCCTGCGGCAGGCCACGCTTCGTGCCGGTGAGCGCGATCTGCTCGTCGGCGGTCACGCGCAGGCTGAAGCGGCCGTCCGGCCCCGACGCAACCGACTCGTTCATGCTGCGCATGAAGCGCATGCGCATCATCGCGTCACCGGCGAGATCGGCCGTGACGTTCGCCGCCGCCACAGGACGTTTCGCCTCGTCTATGACGACGCCGCTCACGCGTCCGAGCTGCGTCAGCGTGAAGTCCTTCGTCACCTGCTGTCCCGGCGCAACCTGCGCGTCGGCTGGCGCCGCGTCGTACGTCGGATGGCTCGTGAAAAAGGTGTACGAGCCGATCGGGACGGTCATCGAGTACGCCCCTTTTGCGTCCGTCTCAGCCGAGAAGCCGCTGTGCGTGCCGAATGGCTGACGGCCGCCCGCGCGAACGACGACGCCGGCAATCGGCAGCTTCGACTTGCTGTCGAGAACGCGGCCGCTGATCACGGAAGCTTTGCCGAGGCGGAGGGAGAGGGGGGATTGCTTGTTGAAGGTGGTGAGCGCGAAGAGCGACTCCTTGCGCGCGGTGATCGACGACCAGCGCGACGGCGCGTGCGCGATGGTGAACGTGCCGTCCTCGCCGCTTTTGCCGGCGGGCCACCCATCGAGAGAGATCGCCGCGCCGCTCACCGGCGTCGTCCCATCCGCTGCGACCACGCGGCCGGTCAGGCTCGTTCCGGCGGTGAGCGTGCGATTCAGATCGCTCGCGCTTGCGCTGCCGACCATAAGCTTCTCGTCGATTGCGTAGTCGGGATGAACGACTGCGATCCAGCGCAGCCGCTTCGCATTGGGCGCCTCGTAGCGCCCCTGTTCATTCGTGCGCACGAGCACTTCGCCGCCGTCGTACCAGAGCGAGACGAGCGCGTTCGCGAGCGGCTTGCCGTTCGCGGTGATCGTGCCGTTCTGCGGCTCCGCTTTCGTCAGCGTGATCGCTCCCACTTCTTCGTCGCGCTCCACGCGCCGCGTCGACGGCAGGTAGCCGCGCGCACTGATGCGCAGATCGACGACTGCGTTCTTCGGCGACTCGAGCGAGAACGTTCCCTTCGCATCCGTCTGCGCGGACGCGAGCGGCGCAACCTCGGCCGACGCGGAAAGCAGACGAGCGCGCCGCGCCTCGAGCGTTTCGTGCGCATACACGCCGACTTTCGCACCGGCGACCGGTGCACCGTCGCTCGTCATCACCACGCCGGTGATGGCGGCAAAGGAGGGAAAAGCGAACAGAGACAGAGCGAAAAAGAGCTGCAGTGAGCGTCGCATGACGATATGACGCCAGAAATCCCCGAGAGTTCCAAGCGGTTTGGGACGGCATGCCGCGCCGCCGCCCCGTTGCTTCCGAGCTGCTCAAGCAGCGGCTGGACGCGCTCGTCGAGACCTTCGACATCTCCACGATCGCACCCGATCCGCTGCAGCTCGTGCTGCGATTCCGCGAGCGGCGCGATCAGGAAGTGGCGGCGTCGATCGCGGCGGCGTTCGCCTATGGCCGCGCGGAGATGATCGTGGCGAACATCGGCGTCGTGCTCGCGCGCATGACGCCCTCGCCGTATCGCTATCTGCAGACATTCGACGCGCGCGAGGCCGCGAATCGCTTCGCCGGATTCGCGCATCGCTTCCACAAGACGCCCGACCTGGTCGCGTTTCTCGCTCGCATCAGCGCCGCGGTCCGCGAGCACGGCTCGTTAGGCGCACTGTTCGAGTCCTGCTATGACGCGAGCGATGAAGACATCGCGCCGTCGCTCGCGAGGTTCGTGAATGCATTACGCAACGCGACGAACGACCGCGCCACGCCCGCTTTGCAGTATCTGTTGACGTCACCCGAAGATGGTTCCGCGTGTAAGCGGATGAACCTCTTCCTCCGCTGGATGGTCCGCCGCACGCAACCCGACCTCGGCCTCTGGACGTTCGTTGATCCGGCGAAGCTCGTGATGCCGGTCGACACGCACGTGCACCGCATCGCCACCTTCCTCGGCCTCAACGAACGCAAATCGGCGGATTGGAAAGCCGCACGCGCGCTGACCACACGCCTCGCCCGCTTCGACCCCGCCGACCCCGTCCGCTACGACTTCGCCCTCTGCCGCCTCGGCATCCTCGATCTCTGCAGCAGAAAGCAGAGAAAGGAGAACTGCGACGTGTGCCTGCTGCGCGAGGTTTGCCGGTTCCCGGTGACGTGAGACCGCCCCTCGTGTCATCCCGAGCGAAGTCGAGGGATCCCCTTCCGACAGGCCACTGCACGCTCCGAATGCGGGGGATGCCTCGACTTCGCTCGGCATGACACCTCCACTTTCCTCCAATTTTCCGCTTCCCAAATCCAACCCTTTGGACCGCGCGCATTCGCTTCCGGAAAACCGTTCGCCGATTCGGCGTTTTGAATCAACGAATTAGCGGCGCATTTCGCGCGGCACCTGCATTGAATCGCGTCGGGCTCGCGAACGTATGCGCAAGTCGGCCCTGGTCAACGCGTTGATTGCCCTCCTCACGATCGGAGTGGTCCTCGGCGCGTTCGTTTCGTTCCAGCGCAAGCGTTCTTCGTTCGAGCGCATCGACTTCACCTTCACCCGCAGCGACGGCATCATCGTCGTCCGCACCGTCGATCCCGGCAGCAACGCCGAGCGCGCGGGGCTGCGCGCGGGCGATCACATCTGGCTCATCGGCGACACGCCGACCACCGAAGTGGAAGGGCTGCAGAAGACGCTCCGCCGCATCGGCCACAGCGTGCCGATGGTCGTCGCACGCGAGGGACGCGCGACCACCATCTCGTACACGCCGCCGGAGCTGAAGGTCGACTATCCGTATCTCATCCTCAGCTTCATCGGCTTTCTCTATCTCGCCATCGGACTCTTCACCCTTTTCCGAGGAGAGACGAGCGAGAGCAGATTGTTCTACTTTGTGACGCTGCTGTCGTTCGTCGTCTACGTCTACACACCGGCGGGTGACATCGACTGGAGCTACAAAGTCCTGCAGATGACGGAAGAGCTCTCGCGCATCTTCCTCCCGCCGCTCGCGCTGAACTTCTTCCTCATGTTTCCGCGGCGGATCATTCGCGACCGGCGCGTGATCGCGGCGCTGTACATCGCGCCGGTGCTGCTCGCGGTGTGGGTCATCGACGTTCTCATCTTCAACAACGCGGTGAGCGTGCTCGGCGTACGGCGCTCACTGGAAGTCTTTAACTGGTGGGAGATCGCGCAGTTCGGCCTCTACTTCCTCTTCGCGCTGCTCGCGCTCGCGTTCACGTATCAGCGCGCCGCCGCCGTCGGCAAAAAGCAGATCAAGTGGATCTACCTCGGCCTCGCGCTGGGCGTGCTGCCGTTCGTCTCGATGTACGTGATCCCGTATCTGCTGCATGGAACCGTGCAGCCGGTGTACGTGACCATCTCCATCCTCCCGCTCGCGTTCATCCCCCTCGCGTTCGCGGTGTCGATCCTCAAGTACAAGCTGTGGGACGTCGAGGTGGTGATCAAAGAGGTGCTGGCGTACTCGGTCACCTTCGCCTTCGGGATGATCGCGTTCTCCACCGTCAACGTTGTGCTCTCGCGCATCATCGAAGAGCGTTCGGCGATGGAGCGGAACTTCCTCGCCTTCACCTCCGGCCTCTTCATCGCCGGCGTGCTGATCCCGGTCAAAGGCCGCATCGAGTCGATGATCGAGATGATCCTCTATCGCGAGAGCTACCGGCATCGCCGCACGATGACCGACTTCGCGCAGGAGCTTGCGACCTTTCATGACGTGCACGAGCTGATCGCGATGATGCGCGATCGTCTGCGCACCACGCTGCATATCGACCGGATGAATCTCTACATGCGCGATGGCGGCACGCTGCTGATCTACGAACCGGAAGCCAACGTGCCCCGCCGCGCTCAGATCGAGGAGCTCGGCGAGATTCCGAAAGATGGTCCGGTCGTATTGACGACGCCCCGCCTTCCCGATGCGAGCGACGTCGCCTGGAAACTGCTCAGCGCCGGCTATCGCTACGTCTTCCCCCTCCGCAATCGCGGCGAGCTGCAGGGACTTCTCCTCCTCGGCACACGCCGCGGCGAAGAGCCGCTCTCGCGCGATGATCTGCATCTCATCGGCACGCTCACTGCGCCGGTCGCGCTGGCAATCGAAAACTCCCGTCTGTACGGACGTCTGCGCCGGCAGCTCGACGAGATCCGCGCGCTCAAGGAGTACAACGAGAACATCATCGAGTCGTCGCTGTCGGCGATCGCGGTCGTGTCCGGCGACGGTTTCGTGCTGACCGCGAATCACGCCTTCTGGGAGCTCGTCGGAGCGGATCATTCGGAAGAGACGATTCACGCGCTCTTCCCGCCGTACGACGAATTGCGCGAAACGCGCAGCCGCACACTCTCGACGCACTTCATCAACAAGCAGGGAGTCGAGAAAGAAGTGACGGTCACATTGAGCCCGCTCTCGGCGGGTGATGTTGCCGACGGCGCACACGTGCTCGTCATCGGCGACATCACCGACCGCGTGCGGCTCGAACGCGAGCTGCAGGACAAAGAACGCCTCGCGTCGTTAGGCTTGCTCGCCGCCGGCGTCGCGCATGAAGTGAACACGCCTCTCACCGGCATCTCCTCGTATGCGCAGCTGCTGCTCGCGGAGACGCCGGAAGATGATCCGAAATACCGTCTGCTGAAAAAGATGGAACAGCAGACGTTCCGCGCCTCGAATCTCGTCAACAACCTTCTCGACCTGATTGCGAATCGTCCCCGCTCGCGCGAGCTGGTCGACGTCGACGAGCTCGTGCGCAACACCGTCGCCATTCACGAAGAGCTCTTCCACGCGAAACACATCACCGTTCATTGCGATCTGGTGCCGGTGCGCGTGCGCGGGAACTTTCAGGATTTACAGCAGGTTCTCACCAACGTTCTGCTCAACGCCCGCGATGCAGTCGCGGACGGGGGCAACATCCGGATCACGGTCTCAGAAGAAAACGAGCAGGTTGTGATGCGCGTTCGCGATGACGGCAAAGGCATTCCGCGGGACATCATCGGCCGCATCTTCGATCCGCTCGTGACGACGAAACGCGGCCAGGGTGGAACAGGACTCGGGCTCGCGATCACCCGTAGACTCATTCACGCGTGCGACGGCGAGATCGCCGTTGAAAGCACTCCCGGGGCCGGTGCCGAGTTTGTGATTACGCTGCCATGCGCATCCTCATCGTTGATGACGAAGAAGTCCTGAGAGACGTGCTCGACGTCATGCTGCGCCGCGAGGGATTCGAAATCCTCACGGCCGCAAGCGGCGAAGAGGCGCTGAATCTTCTGGAAACCGAAGAGGTGGATCTCGTCGTCCTCGACGTGATGCTCCCCGGCATCAGCGGCATCGACACGCTCCGCTCGATGCGTATCTCCAATCCAGCGCTGCCGGTCATCGTCATCACCGCCTTCTCTTCGATCGACGGCGCGATCGAGGCGATGAAGTACGGCGCGTTTCACTACATCCCCAAGCCGTTCAAGAACGAGGAAGTCATCCTCACGGTGAACAAGGCGCTCGAACAGCGGCGCCTCTCGCACGAGAACGAACGGCTCAAAGCGGAGCTCTCCGAGAAGTTCTCCTACTCGAACATCATCGGCAAGAGCGAGACGATGCGGAAAGTGTTCGATCTCATCCGCCTCGCCGCGCCCTCGCGCTCCAACATTCTCGTCATCGGCGAGTCGGGCACCGGCAAGGAGCTGGTCGCGAAAGCGATTCATCACGCCAGCCCACGTGCGCGCAACGCGTTCGTGACGGTGAACTCCGGATCGCTGCCGCCGGAGCTGCTCGAGTCTTCGCTCTTCGGCCACATCAAAGGCGCGTTCACCGGCGCGATCGCCACCAAGCGCGGCTTGTTCGAAGTCGCCGACGGCGGCTCGATCTTCCTCGACGAGATCGGCAACATCAATCTCGAGACGCAGGCGAAGCTGCTCCGCGTCATCCAGGAAAAAGAATTCATGCGCCTCGGATCCGTCGACACCGTTCGCGTCGACGTGCGCATCATCGCCGCGACCAACGCCGATCTGCAGAAGCTGATGGCGGAGTCGAAGTTCCGCGAGGATCTTTTCTATCGCCTCAACGTCATCACCGTGCAGCTGCCGCCGCTGCGCCGCCGCCGCGAAGACATTCCGCTGCTCATCCATCACTTCCTGCAGAAGTATTCGGAAGAGAACAAGCGCAAAGTCCGCGACGTCACGCCCGACGCGATGCGCATTCTCATGGATCACCCGTGGCCCGGCAACGTGCGCGAGCTCGAGAACACGATCGAACGCGCCGTCGTGCTCTGCACCGGCGATCGCGTGACCACCGAACTGCTCCCCGATTACCTCCGCTTCCCGATGCGCACCGAACAGCCGGCGATGGTGGTCCCGCAGGACGGCATCTCGCTCAAAGACGCGGTTTCGAACTACGAGCGGACGATGATCCTGCAATCGCTCGAGCTCGCGAACGGCGTGCAGAAACGCGCCGCCGAACTGCTGCAGCTCAAACCCTCCACGCTGAATGAAATGATGAAGCGGCTCGGGATCCACGCAAAGTCGAATGCGAGCGTGGAAGATGAAGTGGCGGTGGGGGAGTAGGCGCCGCGGCCTCGTGTGTCATCCCGCGAAGTCGAGGGATTCCCTTCCGACAAGCCGCTGCGCGTTCCATAGGCGGGGGATCCCTCGACTTCGCTCGGGATGACACACGAGCGAAAGCGGTGACTCGCGTCACCGCACTCCATACAATCTCCCTCCATGTTTCGACGGAGCGTTTTCGGCCTCGCGTTTCTCGTTCTCGCACTCTCCTCGGCGGCGCAAACCGCGCTTCCTTCGCCGCAGGAGTTTCTCGGCTACACGATCGGCGCGCGCTTTACGCCGCACCATCGCATCCTCGACTACTTCAATGAGCTCGATCGCCGCTCGGATCTCATGACCATGCGGCAGATCGGCGAGACGTACGAGCATCGTCCGCTCGTGCTCGCGACGATCACCAGCGCGAAGAATCACGCGCAGCTCGATGCGATTCGCCGCAATGCAGCGACGCTCGCGAATGGTGAAGGCGAAGTCGATACCGCTGTGCGCGACATGCCGGCGATCGTCTGGCTCGGCTTCGGGATTCACGGCAACGAGTCTTCGTCCGCCGAGGCGGCGATGATGGTCGCGCATACGCTGCTGAATGATCCTGAAGCGCGCCGCATGCTCGATGACGTCGTGGTGATCATCGATCCGCTCGAAAACCCCGACGGACGCGAGCGCTACATCAGCTGGTACACGCGTACCGCGGGCATGACCACCAATCCGAACCCGCAGTCGTTCGAGCATCAGGAGCCGTGGCCGGGGGGCCGCTACAACCACTACCTCATCGACATGAATCGCGACTGGACGTGGCTCTCGCAGAAAGAGACGCAGGCGCGCGTCGCCGCATATCGCGAGTGGCACCCGCAGGTGTTCGTCGACTTTCACGAGATGAGCTTCCAGTCGACCTACTTCTTTCCGCCGGACGCGAAACCGATCAACGCGAACCTGCCGAAAGACGTGGAGAAGTGGCTGGAGACGTTCGGCCGCGCGAATGCGACGGAGTTTTCGAAGCGCAACTGGGCCTTCTTCGTCGCCGAGAGCTTCGATCTTTTCTATCCCGGCTACGGCGACTCCTGGCCGTCGCTGCATGGCGCGATCGGTATGACGTACGAAGTTGCGGGTGGTGGTCGCGGCGGCACGGCGGTGAAGCGCGAAGACGAGACGATTCTCACGCTCGCCGATCGCGCGCTGCGCCACTACACGACCGGCATGACCACCGTGCGCACGGCCGCGGAGAATCGCGAGGCGCTGCTGCGCTACACGCATCGCGCTGCGCGCACGCAGATCGACGCCGGAAAGAACACGTATCTCATCGCGCCGGCGTCGCCGAACTTCCGCAATTTGATCGATCTCCTCACGCGTCAGGGCGTGCGTGTGGAGATGCTCTCTGCGCCTGCGAACATTCGCGCGACGCGCATCGATCGCGAAGTCACCGAGGCGCGTTCGTTTCCTGCTGGAACGGCGGTGATCTCGACGCGGCAGCCGTTCGGCGGACTCGCCACCACCCTCCTCGAACGAACCGCGCAGTTCAGCAGCGGCTACGTGGAAGAGCAGCGCAAGCGCACCGAGGCCGATGAAGAGGACGAGTTCTACGACATCACCGCCTGGTCGCTGCCGCTGGCGATGAACGTCGAAGCGTTCGTGACGGCGATGCCGGTCTCCGGAACGGCGGCCTTCGCCACCGAAGCACCTGCTG
>JALYOB010000465.1 GCA_030857085.1 Acidobacteriota bacterium
TCCATGTGTTGAGCGCGGATGGCGTGATCGAATACGCCGTCTCCCAGAGCGCGTCGACGTTCTCGCGCGACGTCGCCAGAAAGAAAGCGCCTTCGGTGAGACGGAGGCGATGCGCTTCATGCTCGAACGTCTGATCGAGATACGCCTGCACCACGCCCGCGCGGCCGCGCTTCGAATCGTCGGAGTCGCTGCGTGCGAGCAGATGCACGTGCGCGCCGAAGCGGAGGGAAGGACGCCAGTCGACGCCGAGCTGGATCTGCGCGTTCGCGCGATCGTCGTCGAGCGGCACGCGCTCGTTCGAGGTCGCACCGCGCAGCAGCGCGAAGCCGCTGAAGTCGAACGCGTCCGCGGCCTGCACCGGCAGTGCGAGCAAAGCGAACGCGGCCACGGCCACAACCCACATCGAACGCATCATCGCACTGCGGCGGGATGACCGCGCGCGCGATCTGCGTTCCGTTCTCCATGCGCTCCCTCGCCGCCGCGATTCTCGCGACCTCGCTTGCACTGCCGCTGACCGCCGCCACGCTCGACGTGAAAGTGCAGGACGCGCGCGGCCGCGCGGTCGCCGATGCGGTCGTGTACGCCGTTCCGGAAGGACGTCCTGCCGCAGCGGCGCGCAACAGGAGCGCGGTGATGGACCAGAAAAACCGGATGTTCATCCCGCACGTGCTGCCGGTACAGACGGGCACGGCGGTGCGCTTCCCGAACAGCGACGACATCCGCCATCACGTCTACTCCTTCTCGCCCGCGAAGCCGTTCCAGCTGCCGCTGTACAAAGGCACGCCGGCGAATCCGGAAGTCTTCGATCGCGCCGGCGTGGTCACGCTCGGCTGCAACATTCACGACCAGATGAGCGCGTACATCGTCGTCGTCGACACGCCGTACTTTGAGAAAACGGCGCCGACGGGGAAGGTGACGCTGCGCGACCTCGAGCCCGGCCGTTACACTGTGCGCGTGTGGTATGCCGACATGCGCGGTGAGCCGCGCCCGCAGAGCATCAACGTGAAGCGCGACGAGACGGCCACGCTCTCGTTCGTGGCCGGCCGCGCGATGCATGGCAATCCGTAGTTTTCAGGCCCGGCTCCTTTACCTCCTCATCGCAGTCCTCGTGCTGCTCGAAGCGGGGACGCTCGTCTCGGTGCACTTTGCGGGACGGCGCACGTTGCGCCGCAGCATCGCCGAGGAGTTGCGGGTCGGCGCGCGCGTGCTCGACCGGATTCTGGAGACGCGAGCAAGACAGCTTTCCGATTCGTTGCGCGTGCTCGCGCTCGACTTTGCCTTTCGCGAAGCCGTCGCGTCCGCAGACGTGCCGACCATCACCTCCGTGCTCGCGAATCACGGCCAGCGCATCGCCGCCGACGCGGTCGTGCTGGTGAACCTCGACGGCATCGTGACCGCGGATACGTTCGGCGGCAGGATGATCGGACGTCCCTTTCCGTTCGGCTCGATGCTCCAGGTTGCGCAGGATCGCGGCGAGGCCTCGGCCACCGTCTCGTTCGCGAATCGTCCGTATCAATTCGTGATCGTGCCGGTGCTCGCGCCCCGGCCGATCGCGTGGGTCTGTGCCGGATTCGCAATCGACGATCGCGTGCTCGCCGACGTGCGGCAGCTGACCGCGCTCGACGTGTCGGTGTGGAGCAGTACCGCGGCCGGTGCGACGCAGCTCATGTCGACGCTGCCGCCGCAGGAGCGCGGCGATCTGGTCGCACACATGAGTCACGCCACGGGGCGCGGCGAAGAAACGTTGGAGCTCGGCAACGCCGATTACGCGACGTTGTTCGAGCCGCTGCGCACGGGCGACGGCTCGCGCGTGAATACCGTTCTGCAGCGCGCACTGTCCGAGGCGCGGCGTCCGTTCGCGACGCTCGAGCTGCAGATCTTCGTCCTCTCGTCACTGCTGCTCGTGCTGGCCGTGCTCGCGGCAGTGACGTTCGCACGCACCGTCAGCCGGCCGTTGCGCGTGCTCGCCGAAGGTGCGGGGCGCATCGAGCGGGGCGACTACGTCACGCCGATCGTGATCAAGCAGCAGGACGAGATCGGCCATCTCGCCACCGCCTTCAACGAAATGCAGTCGGCGATCGCGGCGCGCGAAGACCAGATCATGTTCCAGGCGACGCACGACGCGCTGACGGGACTGCCGAATCGCACGCTGTTTCACGATCGCATCTCCCATGCGATCTCGGTCGCGAAAAAGAACGGCCCCGGCGTCGGCATGATCATGATGGACGTCGACCGCTTCAAGGACATCAATGACACGCTCGGCCACAACTTCGGCGATCAGCTGCTGATCGACATCGGCCGCCGTCTCACGCAAACCGCGGGTGCCAATCAAACCGTCGCGCGCCTCGGCGGCGATGAGTTCGCGGTGATGTTTCAGGCGACGACGGAAGCGAGTGCGATTGAAACTGCGACGCGCATCAGCAGCGCGTTCGACTCGCCGTTCGTCTTAGGCGAGGTGGGCATCGACGTCAACGCCAGCCTCGGCATCGCGCTTTTTCCCGCGCATGCGGCCGACGCGGACGCGCTGATGAAACGCGCCGACATTGCCATGTACGACGCGAAGAAAAATCAGAGCGGCGTGGCCATGTACGAGGCAGGCCGCGACGAGCACAGTCTGCGCCGCCTCTCGCTGATGATGGAATTGCGGCAGGCGATCGCGCGAGGGGAGCTCGAGCTCTACTTTCAGCCGAAGATCGATCTCGCGACCGATCGCGTCATTCACGCGGAAGCACTGGTGCGATGGAACCATCCGCGCCACGGCGTGATGCGTCCCGACGAATTTATCCCGCTCGCCGAGCAGGCGGGGAAGATCAGCCTCATCACCAAATGGGCGATCGGCAACGCCATCGCGCAATGTGCGGCGTGGCGCGCGCAGGGACTCGATCTGACCGTGGCCGTGAATCTCTCCGCGCTCGATCTGTTCGACTCGGAACTGCCGACGTTCATCAGCGGGCTGCTTTCGGATGCGTTGCTTCCCGCGGCGAAGCTGATGCTGGAGATCACCGAAAGCGCGGTCATGAAAGACGCGGCGTACGCGCAGCGCGTGCTCGCCGATCTCAAGCGCCGCGGCATGTGTCTGGCGATCGATGACTTCGGCACCGGCTACTCGTCGCTCGCGCATCTGAAGCGGCTGCCGGTCGATGAGCTGAAGATCGACAAATCGTTCGTGCTCAATCTGAGCGAACACGCTACCGATGATCTGGTGATCGTCCGCTCGACGATCGAGCTCGGTCACAACATGGGGCTCGTGGTCATCGCCGAAGGTGTCGAGACCGCCGAGTCGATGGGTGTGCTCAAGCGCCTCGGATGCGACATGGCGCAGGGCTACTACATGAGCGCCCCGCTGCCGGTCGCGAAGTTCACGGAGTTCGTGACGACCTCGCGCTGGGCGGCCGTCACGCAGAGTAGCGGCGTGTAGGAATGCCCTCGGCGTTGCTGACGCTCAGCTCCGCCATGATCTTCAGCAAGCGCCGTCCTTCCGTGTCTGCCTCTTCGTATGCGGAGCAGAGCATGGCGATGTTGTCCTCGGTCTCGGAGGCGGAAACGGTGAAGCCGTTGAATGGCTGCGCGGGATCTTTCGTCGCCACGCGGCGCCACTTCGTTCCCGAAAACTCGAGCTTGAGAAAGTCGGTTCCCTTGCCGGTCTGAAACGACAACGCGGCGGTGGCGGGGATGCCGCGCGCATTCGCTTTCTGCTCGTCGAGCGCACGCTCGACGTAGTACGCGATCAGCTCTTTGACCGCACGATCGGAGCCTGCACGCGCCTGCAGAATGGCGAGGCCGGAGTGATAGACCGCGCGCTGCGTCGGCGAGGCCGGTTTGTGAAGCGTGGTGCGCACGACCCGGCAGTCGAGCGTGATCGCGCCGACGTTGCTCTCGAAGCGGAGCATGCAGTTGCTGCCTGCGGCGGGGAGGGGATCCTGATGCGCGACCCGGACGCCGAGGACGGAGATGTCGATGACGTAGATGCGGGTGGAGTCGACCGAGCCGCGAAGAGGAGTCGGCAGCGCCACCCGCTGGTACCGTCGCCGTTCCTCACGTCTCACGAGCGAAAGGATAAGGGAGGGTGGGGAGGTGCGTCGAGGAAGTTGTGGCTGAAGCGGTTCTGCTTGTAGGTCGTGGCTGCGGTCGTCGCGGGTC
>JALYOB010000466.1 GCA_030857085.1 Acidobacteriota bacterium
GAACGGGGGCTGATCTCACCGCGCGCGTTGATCACCCGATGCCACGGTACATCGCTCGGCTCGGGGAGGTTGTGCAGCGCGTAACCCACTTGTCTCGCAGGGCCTTCGAGGTCGGCGAGCTCCGCGATCTGCCCATAGGTCGCGACCCGTCCGCGGGGGATCCGCCGGACCACGGACCAGATCCGCTCGTAGCGTTTCATGCGGATTTGATTGTAAGATGCACACCTTTCGCTGCAGTAAAAACAGGAAGAACGGCTCCCGCTTCTCGGTTTTAAGAAGGAACTCAGAGGTGTCCAAATGCCACGAGCCATAGCGTCCGGACAGATCGCCTTCGGTCTGGTTTCGATCCCCGTGAAACTCTTCTCGGCTGCAGAGTCGTCCGAGAAGATTTCGTTCAACATGCTGCACAAAGACTGCGGCAACCGCGTGCAGCAACAGCTGTTCTGCGCCAAGGACGAACGCACCATCGACCGCAGTGAGGTCGTGAAGGGCTACGAGTTCTCGCGCGGACAGTACGTGCTGTTCAACGAGGACGAGCTGAAAGCGCTCGAAGAGAAGTCGACGCAGCAGATCGACATCACGGAATTCGTGAAGTCCGATCAGATCGACCCGATCTTCTTCGCCAAGCCGTACTACCTCGGCCCCGACAAGGGCGGCTCGCGCGCGTACACGCTGCTCGCGCGTGCGCTGCAGGAGACCGGCCGCTGGGCCGTCGCCAAGTACGCGGCGCGCGGCAAAGGCTACCTCGTCGTGATCCGTCCGCTCGGCAAGGGGCTGGTCATGCAGCAGCTCTATTTCGCGAACGAAGTGCGCTCGATCGAGGACCTCGATCTTGGCGATACGGACGTGCGCGAGAACGAGCTCCGGATGGCGATTCAGCTCGCCGAGATGAGCGCCAGCGACGAGTTCCACCCCGAGATCTATCGCGATGAAGTGCAGGAGCGCATCCGCGGCCTGATTCAGAAGAAGATCGAAGGGGAGGAGATCACCGCCTCGGCGGCCGAAGAGCCGCGCGCGGAAGTGATCGACCTCATGGAAGCGCTGCGCAAATCGCTCGGCGGCGCTCCCGCCGCCGCACCAGCCGCGAAACCGGCTGCGTCGGCAAAAAAAGCGGCTCCCGCCGAGAAGCTGCCGATCAAGGCCAAAGCGGACCGCAAAGCGCCGAAGCGCGCGCCGCGCACCGCCGCGAAAGTGGCGGCCGCAAAGTCGGCGTCGCGCGCGAGACGGTAACCTCGCGCGCGAAGCGCGCGGGGTGTCGGGCGTTAGGCGTCAGGCCATTGGGGTGCATCGCGAGGTGCACCCCAGAAGCCCAACGCCCAATGCCGTAACGGGACGCAGGCCCGTTACAATGCCGTCCAATGTCCTACTCTCTCCGCGAGGTCTCGGCGATGCTTGGTTTATCGCCGGCACAGATCCGCGCGTATGCCAGCAAAGGGTTCCTCGAACCGGAGCGTGGCGAACGGGGGGAGCTTCGATTCGGTTTTCACGACCTGATCATCCTGCGCACTGCCGGTGAGCTCACCGCCGCGCGGATTCCGAATCGCAAAGTGCGCCGCGTGCTCGAACGTCTGCGCGATCAGCTTCCCGAAGGACGCTCGCTCACCGGCGTGCGCATCGCCGCCGACGGCGAGCGCGTCGTCGTGCGCGATGGCGATGCAGTGTGGAATCCGGAGTCGGGACAATCGCTCTTCGACTTTCCCGTCGCCGAGCTCGCAGAACAGGCCGTTCCGATCCTCATGCGCAATGCGCACGCGGCGCGCGAGCATCCCGAAGACGTCTCCGCCGACGAGTGGTACGACCTCGGATGCGAGCTCGAAATCTCTTCGGTCGAAGAAGCGAAGGATGCGTACGAACGCGCGCTCGAAGCCGATCCCGAGCACGCCGACGCGCACGTGAACCTCGGGCGCATCCTGCATGAAGAAGGCGCCCCCGCCGCGGCCGAGCAGCATTACCGCGCCGCGCTCGAAACCGACCCCGAGCACGACACCGCCGCCTTCAATCTCGGCGTGGCGCTCGAAGACTTAGGCCGCATTGACGAAGCGATCGCGGCGTACAGAAGCGCTCTGACGCTCGATCGGGACAACGCCGACGCCCACTACAACCTCGCCGGCATCTACGAACGGCGAGGGGAGAAGGCGGCCGCGCTGCGGCACCTCAAAGCGTACCGGACGCTCACCGCTTGAACAGGGCGTTCGGCGCTAGGCGCTCGGGGAGCATGGCCTGATGAGCAGCAATCCCCGAACGCCCCACGCCCAAAGCCGCATCGACGCCGTCGATGCCTTCCGCGGCGCCACCGTTGCCGCCATGCTCCTCGTCAACAACCCCGGCACCTGGTCCGCGATCTGGTGGCCGCTCGAGCATGCGGAGTGGCATGGCTGGACGCCGACCGATCTCATCTTTCCTTTCTTTCTCTTCATCGTCGGCATCACCACCGAGCTCTCGCGCAAGCAGCCGCGCGGCATCGTCCGCCGCGGCGCGCTCATCGTCGGGTGCGGCCTTCTGCTCAATCTTTTCCCCTGGTTTCACTTCTCGACGTTGCGCTACTTCGGCGTGCTGCAGCGCATCGGCGTCGTCTACACGATCGCCGCACTGATCGCGTACAAAGCCTCCCGCCGCACGATTGCGATCGTCATCGCGGCCATCCTCCTCGGCTACTGGGGCGTGCTGTCGATGGGGCCTCTCGCGCCGCCGCCGGAGACCATCGCCGCACGCGTCGACCGGGCGCTGATTCCGGAAGCGCATCTCTGGAAGCAGGCCAGAACGTGGGATCCGGAAGGTCCGCTCTCCACCATCCCCGCCATCGCCACCGCGCTCCTCGGCGTCCTCGCCACTCCGTTCGTGCGCACGAAGAACGTCAGCATGTTGACCATCTACGGCGTCCTCGGCGTGGTGTTCGGTCTGGCGTGGGGCCGCCTCTTTCCGATCAACAAGAATCTCTGGACGAGCTCTTACGTCGTCTTCACCGCCGGAGCCGCATGCATCGTGCTCGCGCTCTGGATCTGGAAGTTGCCGGCCAAACCGTTCGCCGTCTTCGGCTCGAATCCGCTGGTTGCCTTCATGGGCTCGGGCATGATGGCCCGCCTCCTCGGCATCGTGAACATCGGCGGCGTCTCCCTGCAGGCGCTCAGCTACCGCACGCTCTACAAGCCGTACTTTGAGCCGCACCTGGCGTCGTTTCTCTGGGCGCTGACCTTCGTCCTCATCTGGTATTGGATTCTCCTGCTTCTTTACAGGCGGAGAATCTTCATCAAGCTATAGTGCGCGGCGCAATGCGCCGTCTCCTCGTTCTCCTCGCGTTCGCCACCTCCCTTTCCGCTGCCTCGAAGACTTACGACGCAACGTACGTCGCGACGCTCTCCGACATCCCCGCCGGGACGCAGAAACTCGACGTCTGGATTCCGCTGCCGGTCTCGGGCGAGCACCAGAAAGTCAACAACCTGACCATCGACTCGCCGTACGCGTTCACTCGCCATCGCGAGAAAACCTGGGGCAATGAATACGCGCACGCCGTGGTCGCGAATCCCCCTTCGTCGCTGAGCGTGCGGGTGAAGTTCACCGTTACGCGCGATGAAGCGCAGATGACCGATCCGAAAGGCAAGCGCGGCGATCTCTCGCGCGCTCTGCATGCGGACAAGCTCGTGACGCTCTCGCCGCGCGTGCGCAATCTCGCGAAGGAAGTGACGTCGGGCAGAAAGACCGCGGACGATCAGGCGCGGGCGATCTACGACTATCTCGTCAGCACGATGACGTACGACAAGACCACGCCGGGCTGGGGACAAGGCGACTCGGAACGCGCCTGCGACGTGCGCAAAGGCAACTGCACCGACTTTCACTCGCTCTTCCTCTCGCTCGCGCGAGCGAAAGGCATCCCGGCCCGCTTCGTGATCGGCTTCCCGATGACCGCCAGAGACGGCGTGGCGCGCGGCTATCACTGCTGGGCCGAATACTGGAACGGCCGCGGCTGGATCCCCGTCGACGCCTCCGATGCCTCAAAAAACGCCTCGCTGCGCGACTACCTCTTCGGCAACCTCGACCCCGAACGCATCCAGTTCACGACCGGCCGCGATCTGAAACTCACCCCCGCAACGACCGAGCCGCTGAACTACTTCATCTACCCTCGCGGCGAAGCGGGTGGGA
>JALYOB010000467.1 GCA_030857085.1 Acidobacteriota bacterium
AGGGAAACCAGTCCTTCCTCGAGGAAGGACGACCCTCTGGAGGATCGCATGAAGAGCCTGATCACGTTGTTCGCCCTTTCATTCATCGCGTTGCACGCACACGCCGCCGCGACAAAGCCGTTCGACACCACGGCAGACATGACCACCGCGTCGCGCGAGTACGTGGGCGTGGACGATCTGCAGAACCTCAAAGGCGTCAAACGCGTCGCCATTCCGTCGTTCGAGGTGGAATTCGTCGTCCGCAGCAACGCCAGTTCGAAGACGATCGACAGCGAAGGAAGCGCCCGCGTGCAGGTCTTCTACAACCTGCGCGGCGCCGAGACGGAATTGATGCAGCAGATCGTCGACAAGCTGTATGCCGACACAGTGGCCGACCTCGTTGCAAGCGGGATTGAAGTGCTGCCCTACAGTGCGGTGGAAGCCGCGCCGTCATACGCAAAACTGCAGGGCAAATGGCTTAAGCCCTCCCCGCTCGAAGAAAAGACGATGGACGGCATGTCCCGTTTCATCGCGCCGGCCGGGATGCCGCTCTATTTCTACGTCGACGACAAGCGCCTCAACGTAAAGAGCCAGTTCGGCGCCGCGTTCAATATGGCGGTACGCCCGCAGGTCATTGAGAAAGACCTGGCAAAAGAACTCGACGCCGCAATGCTGCGCGTCCGCATCGTCGTGCTCTTCGCGGACATGAAAGCCAATAAAGGTATTCTCGGTGACTACGCCAAAATCTCCGCCAAAGTCGACACCCGCCTCGGCCTGGCTCTACTCCCCAAAGAAACGCAATTCACCTTCATCACCCCCACCGGCCGCGCCGCGGTCGAGCTCACCCGCCCCATCCTCGCCCCCGACCCATTCATTACAGAAGTGAACGACATCACCACCCGCGGCAAAAAAGCCGCGGAAGCCGCGGGAAACGCATTGAGCGTGCTGGCAGCATTCGGCGGGGCGGGTGGGGTGCACACGTCCAAGTCGCGGGACTATGACGCCGTAACCACGCCGGATGTTTATCGCGCCGTAGTGGATAAGAACCTGACGGCGTTGCGGCAGATGTTCATGGCGCGGGTGAAGCCGGCATTGTGAGGCTGCCGTCGCCGCTGTTGCACCGCGCCGTTCGGCGCGGTGCAACAGAGGGTACGATGTGCAGCATGTGCGGACGACTTTGCCGAACGGCGTTGCGCAGTACAACGGCTATCGCAAGGACGGCTTTCTCACTTCGAAGACATTCTCCACCCTGGCGCTGAATCGAGAGCTCGGTGCGACCTACGTGCGCGACCAGTTCGGCTCCATGACCGCGCGTCTCACTGCCACGGAAGACGGCCGGTGGACGTACGGGTATGACGTCGACGGCCGACTCACCGAATACCCGCGCGAGCAGCTCGGTACCGTATTGGGATGCGATCCGTCACCGGCCGCAAGGGCTTCAGCGGGCCCGCCGACAGCTTCAGCTTCAAGTCAGCCGGTCAGTTCCAGGCAATAGGTACTTCCGCGCTCGCCGTCCGCGGCACTCGATACCGAAAAGATCAGAACTCGCTGCGCACCTCCGACAGAATTTTCGGGACAGGTGGAAAACGCAGTCGGCGGCGCCGTCTCTCATGATGATGCCGGCAGACAGCCGGCGCCCAGAAGGAGAAAAACATGTCCAAAATCGTCGGAACCTACACTAACCCCTCTCTCAATTCCACGCTGAATATCGCCGCGTCGGACGACGGCTCTGGTGCGTTCAACGGCACGCTCAGCGTGGGCGCGATTCAGATTCCGTTCAAAGGCGTTTGGAACACCACGACCGTCTCGCCCAATGGGATCCTCTCATTCACAGGGAGCACCCTGACTCCCTCCTCGATGCAAGTCGCCGGCGCGGCGCAAACGGACGACAGCAATGTCTTCAGCTCGATCAGCCTCGGCTTCACGGTGGTTCAAAAGGGCGCCCCGGCGATGAGCGTCTGCGGGCGCTTCACGCGGCGCTGAAGCCCCGCGCTTTCGCTGAGGGCGGAAGATCGGCAGCCCGGCCGACGCGCGGTCGCGCCGGGCTGATTCACGATGAAGTAGTACGTAACGCAAGGCCGCGCCGCGTTGAACGCGCGCGTATTGCTGACGAGATCCCACAGGAAGAGCGAAATAGCCCGGCTCACGCGCATCGTGTCAAATGACAGGCGATTCGTCACATCCTCCTACGCAACGAAAGACACGCTGCCAATCGCGGGCCGCCGCGTCGAGCGGGCATCGAAGCATGTCGCGTATACGCAGATGCGTTCGCTCTGTAATTCATTACATCGAAGGACACATCAGGCTCGATGGCGGGTGAAGGATGGCACGAGGCAACAATGTTCCGTAGGCCTCGGGGAGGAATATTCAACTGCGATACAGGCCGTAATCCCCGTTGCGTTGTTTGCTGGCTCGCTCGGCCGAGGTCCGGCTAACGGCTCTCACGTTAAACTGTGCGGCCAGGGCCCACGTGCCGAAGCCGGAGCGGCACGCCGGTTGCCGCGATTAAGCTGAAGCAGCGCGATGCGATGTGCAACCGGCGTGACGCCGCCACGCTTGCGATGACCTAGGCAGCTCGGCTGCCGGGCCGGAGCCGGGCCGCACCAGCTTCAGCGTGAAGTTAGCCCGCGCGTCGGCGACATTTCCGTGTCTCGCCCTACCGCCAAGCGGGTTTCCTGTGAAATACCTCGTGGAGAGTCAATGAAATAGAGGAAGTATTCGGCGTTGAGATACGACGCGCCGTGCATGTCGCGATACTTGATTCGCAGGTACATGCGCCGACGTCCCATCACCTTGGGCGCCTCAGTTACGACTGGTCTACCCTTCACGGTCATCGAGATTCTGACAGGCTGTAACTTTGTGACCTCAAGCATGGTGGCAGCATCCCAAAGTGTCCGCGCGCCTGCGGAGCCACGTATTGTCAGCTTCTTGGCACCGTCTTGCGGCGAAAGCATTCGGACCTCGTCGAACGTTACGATCGAACCCTTCATACCAAACGGCTGGACTTGCACGTCCTGTACGGATTCGGACGCAGCTCTCACAAACAGTCCCTGTTCACCACGATCGCTCGGATCATGGGTGAAGTAGCCGTCGAGCAGTATCGCGGGCTTGACGTTACCGGCCGGCGATGACACATAGACACGGAGTGCGGCGACGAGCGATGCTACCGAAAGAATAAAGAAGCTTAGCCCGGCCGCTAACGCCCAACGCGGCGACAGTCCCCACGCAGGAAGCAAGAACGAAAACGCGAAACCCAGGATTGTCAGGCCGGTCGCGAACAGTGCTCCAGCGGTAGGTCGTGGTCGCAAGGCGTTTTACGATATCGCGTTTTGAATCATCGTCAAAGTGCGATGACTCGGAGACGCAGCTTCCTCAGAACGACTGCCTTGTGCGCCCAATGGACATCTATTCTTCGTCATCCGGCGCTTGATACGTTTCATCCATGAGCCAAACGGCCATGGCCGCCGTGAATCCGGGAATCGCGGCCTCGAGCAAAGGCATGCGACGTATCGTAACTTCGGAAACCAGTAGCCATTCGATCACGTCGTTGAAGCTCACCTCGTCTGATGCCGGCTCGTTCTGATTCGCTTCGTCTACACGCGCTTTGATGGCGCGAACCAAGAATTCGGGTAGCTCGACTGTCACCCGCTTCCGACGGTTCAGCGGCTTCGCCAGTCGCTTTCCATGGATCACAACCTCTGTCACGTTCGGCCTCCTGCGCTTGAATTGCATCGCCGCCTGTAACCATGGGCTGTCTACAATATAGACGGTCCATGGTTACTATGCAAGAGGTGACGCGACGGGATCATCGTTCGGCTGAGGCGAGATGGTTCGGCTCGACCGTTCGACAGTTGCGCGAGGAACGGGGATTAACGCAGGCGCAGCTCGCAGAAGCAGCCGACCTGAGCTCGACCTATCTCGGAATTGTTGAGCGCGGTGAGAACGTCCCGACCCTGACTGTAATCCTTCGGCTCGCCGACGGTCTCAACCTGCATCCGATGGAGTTATTTCGGACATATCGATAGGACGTGCGCCCGTTTCGATGTCCCGCTAAGGTGTGTTCCCCGTCGGGCTAACGGCTCTGAAGCTAAGCTGCGCGGCCGGTCGCGCGTGCCAGCGGCAGAGCGGCGCGCGGGGTGCAGCGGTCTCGCCG
>JALYOB010000468.1 GCA_030857085.1 Acidobacteriota bacterium
GCGAAAACGCTGGAGCTCTTTACAGGCAGCGATCGTTTCGGTGAGGTCGAAAAGCGCAAAGCGGGCATGATGACGGAGGCGGATTACGACTGCCTGACCATCATGGCGATGAATGGCAAGGCCGCAGCAGACGTGAAATGCGACGTCGAACTGCCGATGGAGACGTTCACCGCCACGGCGGAAATGGCGGGCTTGTCGCGCGTCATGGGCGGCTATCACATCCAGGCCGACAACATCGAAGGCCTCAACCTCGGACGCAAGGTCGCGAATTACGAATGGCCGCGCATTCAGGCGTATTTCAACGGTACGGCGGCGCCTCGTCCATGAAGGCAGCGCTGCTCGTCCTGCTGGTCGTATTGTCGATTGCGCTGGTGATCGCGCCGGCGTGGATTCTCAATCCGTTCGCGCCCGAAACCTCGCGCGGACTGCAGATCGCCTATACGGCGAAACATGAGGCGCCTCTCATTACGGTCGCATTCGTCGCCGCTGCGTTGATGCTCGTCTGGTCGATGTGGCGCCATGCGCGGAGCTGGTGGCGCAAGGCCCTGATGATCGTGGCCGTCCTGCTGATCAGCGGGATGGCCGTTCTGGCGCGGCAGAACCATTTCGAATGGATGTTCGCGCCGCTGCAGGACGCGCGCTTTGTGCGTGCGAACGAGGCCTCGTTCGTCGATCCCGGCGACATGCTCCTCACCGTGACGCACAACAACGACGCGGCGGCATACCCGGTGCGGCAACTCGCCTATCACCATATCGTCCATGACAGCGTGGGCGGCGTACCGCTCGTCGTCACCTATTGAACGCTCTGCCACACCGGTCTGGTGTGGAAGACGACGGTGAACGGAAAACCGCTTCATTTCCGCCTCTGCGGCATCAACAACCAGAACTTCATCATGTGCGATGAAGAAACCGGCTCGTGGTGGCAACAGGTCAGCGGCAAGGCGATCTTCGGCAAACTCAAAGGACAGCAACTCGAACCGATTGCACAGGACGAACTGACCTTCACCCGCTGGCGTCTCGAACAGCCGGACGGACGCGTATTGCGGCCCGATCCGAAAATCGAAGCCGCGGGGAAATATGCGGAGCGCGACTGGGAAGCGAGCATCGCCAAACTGCCGGTGGTGACCCCCGGAATCAACAAGCGCCTCGCTCCACGCGAGATCGTCATGGGCGTGACTGTCGGCAACGCGGCCAAAGCGTATCCATTGAAGACGCTGCAGCAGCAAAGCCCGACCCTCGACACCATCGGCACAACGCCCGTGCTCATCGTCCTCGGCGACGACCGGCAGTCCGTCCGCGCCTTTATGCGCGCGGTCGACGGCAAAACGCTCGACTTCTTCGTCCGCCCCGGCTCGACGCCGATAATGCTGGTCGACAGCGACACCGCAACGGAATGGGATTTCGCAGGTCGCGCCTTACGCGGTCCGCTTGCCGGCAAAACGCTGCAGAAAGTGAATGTGCTCCGCGACTACTGGTTCGACTGGCAGTCGTATCACCCCGACACCGCGTTGTACACGTTGCGTTAGGGGCGCCGGGCGTATCATTCCCCCACAATGCTTGCTGAATTCCGGGGATTTCTCACGAAGACCAATGCGCTCGCACTGGCAGTCGGCGTCATCATCGGGGCCGCCGTCGGCAATGTCGTTTCCGCCGTCTCGGCCGACATTCTCATGCCGATCGTCAGTCTCTTCCTCCCGGGCGGGAGCTGGCGTGAGGCAAAGTTCGTCCTGCGCGGCGAAAACGCAATCCTTTACGGACACTTCATCGGCGTGGTGATCGACTTCCTCATCATCTCGCTCGTGCTGTTCCTCATCGTGCGCAGGCTCGTCAAACCTGCGCCGGCGCCGCCCGCCGATCCAATGAAGAATTGCCCCGAGTGTCTGGAGATGATTCCGGCGGCGGCGAGGCGTTGCCGCGCGTGCACCGCCACCGTCGCCTGATTACGCCGTAATCCGATCCATCTTCATGTACGGCCGCAACGCCTCCGGCACAATGACCGAACCGTCGGCCTGCTGGTAATTCTCCAGCACGGCGACCAGCGTCCTGCCTAACGGCAATCCGGAGCCATTGAGCGTATGTACGAAGGACGTCTTCTTGTCCGCGGCGCGATAGCGGATGTTCGCGCGGCGCGCCTGAAAGTCGGTGAAATTCGAGCAGGACGAAATCTCACGGTACGTGCTCTGTCCCGGCAGCCACACTTCGATGTCATACGTTTTCGCGGAGGAGAAGCCCATGTCGCCGGACGAAAGCGTCATCACGCGATAGTGCAAACCGAGCAACTGCAGCAGCTCCTCGGCATCCGCGACCAGGCGTTCGAGCTCGTCCCACGACTGCTCGGGCGTCGTGAATTTCACCAGCTCCACTTTCTCGAACTGATGCTGGCGAATGAGGCCGCGCGTGTCCTTGCCATACGACCCCGCCTCACTGCGGAAACAGGGCGTGTAGGCGGTGAAACGAATGGGGAGTTTCGCGGAGTCGAGAATCTCGTCGCGATAGATGTTGGTGACCGGCACTTCCGCCGTCGGAATCAGATACAGAGGCTTGTCGTGTGTGAGGCGGAACAGATCCTCTTCGAATTTCGGCAATTGCCCGGTGCCGCGCAATGAATCGGCATTGACGATGAACGGCGGCAGGATTTCCGTGTAGCCCTGCCGGTCATGCACGTCGAGCATGAAGTTCATCAGCGCGCGATTGAGCTTCGCCGCCGCGCCGGAAAGGATCGAAAAGCGGGCGCCGGTGATTTTCGCGGCGCGATCGAAGTCGAGGATGCCGAGGGATTCGCCGAGCTCCCAATGCGCCTTCGGGGCGAACTCGAGATTCGGCTTTTCCCCCCAATGCCGCTCCACGCGATTGGCCGATTCGTCGGGACCGACGGGGACGGACTCGTGCGGCGCGTTCGGAAAGTAGAGCTCGAGCGACTGCAGCTCGCGTTCGATTTCCGCGAGGCGATCGTCGAGCGTTTTGATCTCGTCGCCGACGCGTTTCATCGCCTCGATCTGCGCGCCCGCGTCCTGCTTGTTCTTCTTGAGCGCCGCAATCTCCTGCGAGGCCGCGTTTTTCTGCGCCTTCAGCCGCTCGACTTCCGCGATCGCGCGGCGGCGTTCGACGTCGAGGTCGAGATAGCGGTCGAGATCGACTTTTGCGCCGCGGTTGGACAGCGCCTGACGATAGTGGTCTGCGTTTTCGCGAAGGTACTCACGGGACAACATAAGGCGCGAATGATAAGTTTTGCAGTGCGGCGACGCCAGTCGCGCTTTCATCGACGATGCCCCACCCGATTCCAGCTGAAGAAACGCGAAGCCTCGAGCAGTTGCGCGAGCAGCTCGAGGTCGAGCGCGAGCTCGCGACGCGCCTCAAGACCGCGCCGCAAACGCGCGGCCTGTACAGCGAGGTGTACGACGAGCTGCTGCGCCGCGTGCCGCATCATCCGGTGCTCACGCAGAAAGCGAGCGCCGAGGGGCGTGCGGCGCTGGTGGCGCTGCAGATGCGATTGCTGCAGCCGTTCCTGACGAGCGAGACGCGCTTTCTCGAAGTCGGCAGCGGCGACTGCGCACTGGCGATCGAGTTGAGCTCGCGGCTGCCGAAAGTGCTCGCGATCGAGGCGGGCAGCGAGATTCTTGAAGGTCTCGAACAGCCGGCGAATCTCGAGATCGTCGTCACCGACACGCCGCCGTATCCGCTGCCCGATGCGTGCGTCGACCTCGCGTTCAGCTCGCACGTGATCGAGCATCTGCGAACGTCGGACGCGCTGGAGCATCTGCGCGACGTCCGCCGTCTGCTCGCGCCGGGGGGCCGCTACATCTGCGTCACGCCGAATCGTTTGTGGGGGCCGCACGACATCTCGCGCTACTTTCTCGACGAGCCGGTGGGACTGCATCTGCGCGAGTACACGCACAACGAGCTGCTGCGGCTGTTGCGCAAGGCGGGATTCAAACGAACGCGCGTGATTGCGGAGCTCGGCGCGGACGACGCGTTCGGGCCGCATCTGCGGACGCGCGTGATGGAAGGATTGCTGGCGATCGCACCGCTGGCGTTACGGCGAAGGGGGCTGGAACGCCTCTCGCGCGGCATGCACGCGCCGCTGCGCCGCTTCGAGCAGGTGCTCGTCACCGGCGTGGTCTAGTTTGGAG
>JALYOB010000084.1:0-1842 GCA_030857085.1 Acidobacteriota bacterium
GTCGAGTGCTATGCCACGAGGGCAGCTCGTCCCGATTGCCTTCGAACCACCGAAGGAAATCGTGGACGCCCTCGGCTGCTTCCGCACCAAAGTGGCCGATCAGCTCCTCCGCAGTCGGCAGCCAGCGGTCGTACTGGATCGGCCAGAGGTCGTGCACCATCTTGACCGTTGGACATTCGATCCATGGGGAGATGTAGAACTGCGGCGCGACGAACACGTCGGCGCCGGTGCGCTCCACGAGCCGCGGCAGTTCGTACAGGTCGGCGCGTGAGAAGAATGGATAGTCGGCGAGAACGACCTCGGTGTCAGCGTCTGCGATGGCCTCAACGCGTTCAAGGTTGCCCCTGCCGGTCAGAAGGATGAGGCGGTTCCACCGCGCACGCCGCGCGACCGCCAGCTCGGCGAAATTGAGGCCGACGCGCCCGATACCACACGCGAAGTGCCGCCGTACGTCGATCATTAAGTTGAGTAGAGGTCGCATTCCGTCCATTATCGGACTGTGAATCGGGTCAGCAGGACAGTTCCGGCGTCGGTCGTGTTTTTCACCGGCGCGGGCATTTCCATCGATTCCCCGTCCTGTCAGCCGCTGGGGGAACTGCTTACGCAGTGGGTTCTCGATTCGTATACGCCCGCGGCCACGCGCGCGGCGATCACGAGCGTGCTCGAGGCCGGCCGCTTCACGAATACGTTCGGCGCGCCGAAACGGCTTCCGCGCCTGGAGTTGATCCTCGAATGTGCGTGGTGGATCATCGGCGACCGCGCATACGAGCTCCTCGCACATCACATGCGCGACGCGGAGCCGAACGACCTGCACGTGCTGTTCGCCGCGCATCTTGCTGCCGGCGGCACGCATGTGACGGTCAATCTGGACGGGTGCATCGAGGATGCGTACGAACGCGCCACCGGGCGGCTCCCCCGGAGCGTGGTGCACCGCCGGCGAGACGTCGCGGCCGCGCCCGACCTCGGAGGAGCTTTGACAAAACTTCATGGCTCCGTCCATCGCACCAATCAGCCGGAAGACCTCGGGCTGTTCCTGCACGGCATCGGGTGCGGGTTTGCGACCGGCATCGAGCGCGGGCTGCGCGACCTGCTGTCTCGAAAGGCACTGCTCGTGTTCGCCGGGTATGGTGGGCTCGACTTCATCGACGTGACCCCGTTCTTTCTGGCGTTGCCTGCGGCAGGTGTGGATCTGCGCCATTTGCGGGTGGTCTGGATCGAGCACCGGCAGCACGGCCGGCGCGACTCGATCCTCCACGACGGACGCGGCATCCTCGACGCGCTGGAGCGCTGCGGGGCCGAAGTCGAATACCGCGCCGACGGCCGCTCGACGCGGGAACACCTGCGCGACCTGTACGCCCCCGCTCTGCCGCTCGACCCGCCGCCGTGGCCTGCCCAGACATGGTGGGATACTCCCGCCGTCGGTGTGGTCACGGAGGGAGAGCGGCAGCTCATCGCGGCCCAGATCTGGAGCGCCATGGGCGCGGGAGCAGAGGCGACGCGCGCGGCTGCGAGTGCGCTGCCCTTCTTCACGTGGCCTCCGCCAGCCGATTGGGATCCCGGCGCAGACGGGCGCTACCCGAACGCGCTTCGGGTCCAGAAAATCCTGATGAACGGCCTCCGCGACCAGGGTCGTTATCGCAGCGCCGCAGAGCATGGACGCAACCTCCTCGCCTCCTCGCCTGTCGATTCGTTCACGCGCTTTGTGCTCACCACGCGCATTGCGGGCGACCTCTGGTTCGGTGGTGACCACGCAGCTGCAGTAGCGCTCTTCGATGAACTGGTCGCGTGGATCGAGGGGGCGCTCGACGCGGCGGCGGCGGATCGCCGTTGGCAGAGTCACAG
>JALYOB010000084.1:1852-11271 GCA_030857085.1 Acidobacteriota bacterium
GTCACAGCGTCCGCTATCAGATCGTGGAGACGTTCATCATCCTGTTCCGCATGGCAAACGAGCGGGAGAGCGACAACCAGCCGAGTCCCGCGTCAGCCGCACGGCTGCTGGCGTTGCGAGGCCCCGTGCTCGACCTGGCAGAGACGATCGGTGAGTATCAATTCACGACGACGCTGCACGCGCAGCTGCGGCAGCCTGGGCGTCCGCCCGACTCCGTCCGCACCACCGCAGTCGTGCAACTCGACAGTCTCATCGGAGTCATCAACGAGACGCGCCGGATGGTCCTGTCCGAGCTCGACCCGATCACGCGGCAGTCGATGCTCGCCGACCTCGTCACGAAGTGCTCCGCCGTCGGGGACACACCGGGGCTCGTAAAAGCCGCGCTCCTCGGGCTGCGCGACTCGCTTCGACCGCTCCGGGTGCGCCGCGCGCTGGCGTCGATTGCGCTTGCGGTTCGGGCAGGACGCCGGATGGAAGTGCACTGGCGGCCATGGTTGCGGACGTACGTCCGCGCGATGCGGAGAGGAACAGCCGGTGCCCGACCGTGACGCGCAGGAGAGCGTGCGGCAGCGCGCCCGCGGCCTGTGTGAATACTGCCGCGACCCGCTGATCGGCAAACGCTCCGAGATCGACCACATCCGGCCTCGATCACGCGGTGGACCGGACGTGCTCGCAAATTTCGCGCTGGCATGCTCGACCTGCAACGGCAACAAGGGGAACGCGGAGGAGGCAGTGGACGCCGTCACCGGCGCAACCGTGCGGCTGTTCCATCCACGGCAGGACGTGTGGGATGCGCATTTCACCGTCATCGACGGAGCGGTCACCGGGAAGACGGCGATCGGGCGCGCCACGGCGGCACTATTGTTCCGGGTCACGGCCGCCGACTTCGGGCGTGACGTACATTGGAGCTGGCTGACATCGCTCGATGACGAGGTGGCGTACACCCATCTCAACCGCGTTCGGGTGCTGCGCCTTGCGAATCGCTTCGACCACCTGGATCGGGTGCTCGCGCAGCCGCCGGTGATGCGTACTTCCTCCTCGCGAAAGCTCAGCGCATTCCTTCATCACCTCGTCCGCGCCGAGATGCTGATGATGCGCGGACGCGGCGTGGATCTGGATTGCGCCGAGCTTCTCGTGCGGCGTGCACTGCGGCGTTTCGGGACGCACCTCGACCGGCGCAACCAGATGTTCGCGACGCTCGGCGGCATCCTGGCGCGGAAGGGAACGCTCCTGATGCTCGGCGGCGAGTCTCATCGCGCGCGGCGGCTGTGGCAGGAATCGATGGCACTGCGAGAGCTCAGCGGCCCGTGGGCCAAGAGCAGCGCATTCGTACATTCCATTCGCGTGCGCGGCAATCTTGCGCGCTTCGGCGGAGACGCTGGCATGATCGACGCGCCGATGCTGCATGTCGCTGGCCAGCATGCTGCGAACGGTGATTACCGGCCGCTCGTCGGACTCGCCGACATCGCGCTCGCGAGCGCGTCGACGCCGCCGCTGGACCGTCTCCTCGATATGGTCACGCGCACGCTCTTACGCTCGACGTACGGCTCCGACCGCGACCATGCCGCGACGGTCGTGCTTCGCCGCCGCTGGTGGGGCTTGCTGGTCGCCGCGGGCGAACGGCCGGACCTAGACCTGCTGCAGCGCGACGTCGAACAGTGGCACAGCATCGAGATGTTCAACGAGCACCGTGAGCTCGAATGGACGCTGCGCATGCCTTGGGTAGCGCGGCGAGAAGAGGCGACCACGTTGATCACGGCGGCGCTCAGCACCCGCGTTCGGCGCCGCGTTGGCTCCCGACAAAGATCGAGAGCTGCTCGTGATTGAGTAACCCTCGCCACGAGTACCGCGCTGACGGCCGCGCGAATCACCACGCATAGAATCCGTCCGAAGGAGTTCGCGAGATGACGCCGAAGAATACGATCTGCCTCTGGTTCGACAAGGACGCGCTCGATGCGGCGCAGTTTTACGCGGCCACGTTCCCCGACAGCAAGGTGACCGGCGTTCACCACGCGCCGGACGACTATCCGGGCGGAAAGAAGGGCGACGTGTTGACTGTCCGATTCAGCGTCGTCGGGATCCCGTGCCTCGGCCTCAACGGCGGCCCCGCCGTCAAACACAGCTTCGCGTTTTCCTTCCAGGTCGCGACGGAAACGCAGGAGGAAACGGACCGCTACTGGAACGCGATCGTGAGCAACGGCGGCCAGGAAGGCGACTGCGGCTGGTGCACCGACCGCTGGGGCCTCTCCTGGCAGATCACCCCCCGCGTCCTCACCGAAGCATTTGAGGCAGGCGGCGAAGAGGCGAAGCGCGCATTCGACGCGATGATGACGATGAAGAAGATCGACGTTGCGGCGATCGAGGCGGCGCGGCGGGGGTGAAAAGTGAGGGTGCGGGGGCACGCGATGACGGCCGCTCATCCTGCTCGCCTCATCGCAGAAGACCACACGTCATCGGCTTGCTCCAGACGCGATTCACATTCAGAAGGGCGCCTACGAGGACGAGTGAGACTTGCCACGCTTGAGCCGTCGCTGTGGCTTGGGTGTGGCGGCGTCGTCGCCGTCAAGCAGGATGGCGGACGCTGCCCAAGCTGTCGGGAGCATTGTTGATTGCGAGATCAAGACTCGTCGACAGTGGGCACCCTCAGCGTGAATCACGTCGACCTTCGCTCCTCGGAGATCGACATCTTCGAAGCTTGCCGAATCGACCGTCCAGCGGATGAATCGCGTCTCACCCAAATACGCGCTGTCGAAATTGACGGCCAGGCATGAGCACCTGTCGAAACGGGCAGCTCTAACGTAAGTGTGACGTAGCGATGCTCCGTCCAGATACGCAAGAGTGAAATCAGTTTCGGCCAGCATGGAACCCGACCAGCGCGCGTCGATGAGCACCGTCCGGTAAAAACGATCGCGGTAGAAACTTCCCACGTCGCTCCAGCTGGCGGAGAGATTTGCGAATGACCAGTCCGTTGGCGCTCCTTCTCCATGCGAACTGACATCACAGTGGCGAAGGTCAACAGCGACACACGCGGTACCGGCGGGAAAATGGCCACGCGGCCGCCATCCCGCGCTATTGATCCTCGCAACGTAATGCTGCCAATAGTCACGTGCGCCAGCGGACGGAGCAAAGAGCGTCCACGCTTGATCACCCCTCTTCACTGACGATTGTGTTCGCCGCGGACCCTCACCTCGATCAGAAACGCCGTCCCACAAGTTCGCGACGCCGTCTATCACCCAGCCCCTCACCTTCGCGACAAAAAAATGCGTCCACGCGGCCAACCGAAACAGCGCGTCACCCAGATGCGCATCAATGGCCGCAGTGCGTCCAGGAGCGGGTATTTGACCGCGTGGTAAGTCGAACGGTGTAGCAAATTCGACGAGCTCCTGTGCATAAGTCGCATCGAACGTCACGCCTTGCCGCCGCTCGACGCGCGGCTGCGGACGAAGATGCACACCTTCGGACCACCAGTCCCACAAATCGGCCAGTCCATCCCGGACGATCTCCCACTGCTCGAGCGCAATCGCAACCGTGGGTTGCGCGTTCGGCAAAGAGAGGTCCTTCTCGCCGGCGGCGCGCCCGATTTCCCACTCCACGAGATTTTCCAGAAACGTCAACACCTCGGGACTGAGCCACTGCGCAGCAATCTGCACCGACAATGCGCGCGAAAGATCGAAGCGTGCATCCGTTCGATCGAATTCGCGCCAGTACGGCGTTCGCTGTGTCAACGACGACGGTGCTCGCCGGCCATACTGTTTGAGAGTCTCCACGATTCCTTCGGCGAACAGGTACTCGCGAAACGACTTGTGGAGAAACTCGCAGCCGAGTTCTTCATGCCCTCCTTTGAAGAAATAGCTGATCATGAGCTGACTGAGAACGCTCTCGCCGACCTCCTTTTCCACAGTGCCCGCCAGATCGTCGATCGCGTCCTTCAGGCGCAAGCGCAGTTCCTCGAAGGAAATGTTTTCCTTACCGTGCACCGTCATCGCGGCCGCTGTGCGCCGGAGGAGATCGCGTAGACGGCCGCCGATGAGTCGGAATTGCTGATCGACCGGTTCGCCGGAATCAACATACTTTCCCCCGGCCTCGCACGTAAGGTCGACGAGGTTCCGGTAGAGGACCGTGGGGCTGGCGATGATTTCGTCGGCTTTGGACCCGTCGACCGACAAGAGCCGTACGGCGAGCAACGCAAGTAGCGGCAGACCGAACACCTCCAGACGATGAAGTCCCTCTTCCGACGCATTTCCGGAGACACGACTCGCGAATTCCGTTGCGTAACGAGCGATGATCGGCCGCAGTTTTGATACGTCGAACGGCGGCCATCCTGTTCCTGGCGCGTTCGGCAGCGGCGGCTCGTTGATACACCGCGCGAGCTTTCCTACGAACGTCTCGAGGTCTTGCGGATTGAGCGGCCTCAGTGTGAGGATAGGCGTGTCCTTTCGCAAGAATGGACTGTCCGCGACCGCAGCCGATGGCCGGCCAGTAAGGACCACCCGAATGGGGATCTGACGGTTGTGCAAAAACTCCGTACGGATCTGCTCGAGCATGCGGTCAAGGCGGACCTTGAATCCCTCGGAGACGGAAATGCTGATCTCGTCCCATCCGTCGAGGATGAGGACATACGGGCAAATTGTGGTACGCCCGAAGCACACGCGCTCGCGGAACACATTGCCACCATCGAAGACGTCGTCGGGACGCGGATAATCGGAATCAGAGCGCCTCATCTCTTCGCCATAACGGATCGCTTCCGCGAGCGCCTCCGCGACAGGCCGGGTTCGTTCGAGGCGAACATCACGCAAGAGAATGCGAACGGGACGGAGGCCGAGGCGAACGAGTTCGGTGGCGAGCCATTGCGTGAATGCCGACTTCCCCGCGCCAGCTGCACCCTGAATGACTATTGCGTCACTGAAATTGGGATCGCCCAACAGCCGAATCACTGTTTCGCCGAGGCTGCTTCGGCCTCCGTGCCTCTCCGCAAAGGGGTCGACGGGCGGGTCGCCCGGAGCGCGATCGCGAATCGCTCCCCAGCGCAGAACGCCACACTCGGTGTCGATGTACACATGCCGCAGGGCAAACACTTCGCGGCCGAAAACCGGCCGTTCCTCGAACAGTGCGCGCTGGTACTGCGCGTGTTCCAGCAATGCCGCAGTCGCCGAGCGGTCCTTGGTTCCCGCAGCGAGGCGGTCGCGCAGCGGCGCGAACTTCTCTCGTGTATCGCCGTGCGACACGAGCGTCTTGAAATGCATCACGAACCGCTGGTGGAGATCGTTCGTGACCGCGCGCCGCTGTGTCTCAGCGTAGCCGAGCTCCTCGAGTGCCACGCCGAGGATCGCATCTGCATGGGCCACGAATGGATGTAGCAGCAGGTCGTCGTACGATACAGCGCTGAAGTCGAGCGCCGCCGCCGGAGTCGCGTCCTGCAGGTCCCGCAGTCGCGAGCGAAGCTCGCCACTGACGGCACGCGGCAGCTCAGGCTCCCGACCGCGGCGAGTGCCTGCGCCATCGCGTGTTCATAACTGATTGTGAACGCGAGTTCGGCGAGTTCCTGCGGATCGGGAGTGGAGGTGAGCTTCTGAAAAAGTGTCAGAACAAACTTCACCGGCGGCACTGCAGCGGCAACGGACGACCCGATAGCTTCCAGCCAGGGCGATGCCGCCTTAACCGCGTCAAGGAGCGGCAGGCTCTTCGATGCATCGACCACGTCGCCTAGAAAATGTGCAACGCTCTTGAAACCTTCGATGGTCCTCTCAGCAGAACGCTTGGTTGACAGTAACACGCAGACCTCCGACAGAGGAGTGACCGCGGAAGAACAACCCACACCCTGAGGTCCGCGCCTGCTGCTTCGGCTTTCACCTTCGACTGCGCAGGTGGCCGTTGCACTGGCTCACGCGACGCAGCTTAATTGCAATTCCAAGTCTGTGCGCCCCGAGCGCGTCGCGCGGAACTCCACAGCTTTCATTGCGAGTTCACGTCGACGAAATGAAGCTTCGCGACGCTCGATAGCAGCACGACGCGCTTTTCGGCCACGCCGATACAACATTGATCAAGTGTCTGATCGACGCGCGAGTGACCGCATCGCGCCGCGGCGTTCTCTTCGACTCCGCCGCCCCCCTCACTCCCTCTTCTTCACCTCAGCCGCAATCATTTCCCGGATCGCGAGGGCCTGCTTCCGGACTCCCTCGTCGATGATTCCCGGCAGGGCCGTGTCGACGGCCGCTAACGCTTCGGCGTAGCGGCCGGCATTCGCATTTTCCGCGGCGTCGTTGACTGCCGCAACGGCGAGGATGTTCCGGAGCTCGACTTTCAGTTGCTTGTTGCGCGTGCGCGCGAGCAGGCCCTGCGCGAGTTTGCGCACTTCGCGATGGCGGCGTCCGTCGTTCGAGAGGAGCTGCGCGAGGTAGTACGTCGCGTCTTCGTTGTTCGGGTCGAGGGCGAGACTCTTCTCCAGCGCCGCCACGCCCGCCATGCCCGCGGGACCGTCGACGATGTAGGTTGCGCCGAGGCCGCCCCATGCCGCGGCGGATTGGGGATCGAGCTCGGTGGCCCGCTTGAAGAACGGCCGCGCCTTCGCAAATTCGCTCACGCCGCGATCCAGCAGTCCACGCCCCACGAGCAGCTGCACCTCGGCGTTCTCGCTGCCGAGCTCCACTGCCTTCGCATACGCGGCGTCCGCCTTGGTCCGGCGGCCGGTGGAATCGTAGAGGCGCGCGAGACCGGCATGCGCGAGAGCATTGCTGCCATTCGCCGCAATGGCTTCTTTGAAGAAGCGCTCCGCTGTTCCGGCGGTCTTCGGACGATGCGCGAGCAGCTGCGCGTGCTGCTGCAGCACGACGTCGTAGGGCATCGTTGCCGGTGCGGTGAGCTCGGGAATCGCAATGTCGCCGAAGGCGTAGGCGTAGACGGTGAAGGATGCTTTGCGGATGTAGGCGCGCAGCGCTTCTTCGAGCGCGCTGAACGGCATTTCGAACGCGGTCTCGAAGGCGTCGTTCGTTGGCTTTCCGCTGTCGAGGAGAGTGAGGAAGCGGCGGAGCTTCACGCGCCGGTCGGCGTCGTGCAGCAGGTAATGCACGAGCGCCCACGATTGCGCGTAGAAGACGCCGGTGCGCTTTCCCTCGTTATAGATCGGTGATGAGGCGGTCGTGCTGAAGAGCTCGCGCAGCGGGATGAGGCGCTCGGCACTGAGCCAGCGCACATGCTCCTCGATCGGCTCGCCGACGTGAGTCTGCGCGCCGACGGTGCGGAAGCTCGTAAAGTACTCCGCCACTCCTTCGTGAAACCACAGCGGCAGAGCGCTGTTCGTGTTCACCATCATCTGATGGGTGAGCTCGTGATAGATGACCCGGTCGACGCCGTTCTCCGCGTCGCCGCGCAGCACGATGAAGTTGCTGCCGCCGGCGCCGGTGAAGAAGCCGGTGATGTTTTCGCAATCGCGGAGCAGGATCGCCTCGCAATACGCGGCGAAGCGCGGCTTACCGGGAAATACGAAAACGCGCGTCGATTCCGCGGTCTGCAGTTTGAAATCGGAGACGTTCGCGACCGAGGCGCGCATGCGCAGCAGATCGCGCGCGATGCGCTGCGTTTCGCGCGGAGAGACGCCGCTGACGAAGCGGAAGCCCTCCGTTTCCATCGACACCCACTTTTCGCTCGCTTTCGGCGGCTCGATGGCGAGGGCGGAGAACGCGAGCGTGAGCGCGAGACATGCGGCGACGAGCAGCGATCGAGGCATGCGGCGATGGTACACGCGGAGAACGCCGCGCAATCACCGATGACAGGAACGTTGGCGGTGCGGGTCAGAAGGTGCCCGCCGGGCTCGTCTCCTTTTGACATTGCCGTTCAGTGAGCGCCGACCCGGCGCGCTGTATGCAGTTATTTGATGTATGTGGAGAGTTCCGGCTTTCCGCATCAGATCAACTGCTGCTCATTCCGGAGACAGTTTCCTCAACCATCTCGACCATTGTGAAAAGGTGAATCCCATGCGACTTCAACGACTCGCAATCGCCCTCCCCCTCCTGACTCTCCTCCTCACCGTAACCGCCTCGGCCGGCACGTATTACGTCGCCACCAACGGCAACAACAGCACCGGCAACGGCACAATCACCAATCCCTTCGCCACCATCAGCGGCGCGTGTCAGAACGGCACGGTCTACAGCGATCTCACCGCCGGAAATCCCGTGACCATTTACGTGCGCGGCGGCATCTATTACGGCCATGTCGGCGTCTGGATCGACGGCACGGTCAATGGCCGCCTCACCATTCAGGCCTATCCGGGCGAATATCCGATTCTCGACGGCAGCGCGAACATGGGGACGTACACGGACGTGGTCAGCGTCGGCGGCGCTTATGTCGACTTCATCGGCTTCGAAATCCGCAATGCCGCGCATGTCGGCTATGTGGGCTGGGGACAGACGTACGGCAAGCTCCTCAATTGCATCATTCACGACTCGCAGGGCGACGGCATCTGGATCGGTCATGACACGCCCGGCACCGCACATGACATGGTGATTGCGGGCAATACCGTCTATCGCAATTGCCTGTCGAACTCGGCGCGCACGAATCTCTCGGGCGGCTGGCCTCAGGCCATCGGCATCGGCGGCACGCCGAACACCGTGGTGCGCAATAATCGCGTGTTCCGCAATTACGGCGAGGGAATCATCATCGGGATGGGGGACAACACGTCCGTCATCGGCAATGAAGTGTTCGACAATTTCTCGAACAACATCTATCTCGAGCATGCGCAGACGACGACCGTCGACGGCAATCTCTGCTATGCATTCGACACGAACTATTACCGCAACTACGGCAACAACAGCTGGCGGCCGGCAATGGGGATCGCAATGGCGAATGAGCACCCCTCCACTCCCACCACCCACACGCTCGCCAATAACACGATCATCAACAACGTGATCATTCACGCGTACTGGG
Organism: Acidobacteriota bacterium; assembly: GCA_030857085.1. Lineage (GTDB taxonomy): Bacteria > Acidobacteriota > Thermoanaerobaculia > Gp7-AA8 > Gp7-AA8 > QHVT01. The sequence continues at coordinate 10,772 of JALYOB010000084.1, forward strand.
GCATCGGCTACTGGCGCGACGACAGCGGCATTGCGAACACCAGGATCGCCAACAATACGATTTACGATCCGACCGGCGACGCACTGCACATCGACTACGACACGACTGCGACCGGTATGGTGATCGAGAACAACATCTTTGCGCTGCCCAGCGGCTCGACCGCACGGAGCGCGGCCGGTTATGACCTGACCGGCAATACGACTACCACGTTGCAGGCAACCGGCTATACGTTCCGTTACAACCTCTGGTCCACCGCCCCCTCGGCGCCGGCGCATACGACCACGTCCAATGACCAGATCGGCTCGCCCACGTTCGCGCTCGCCGGAGGTCGTAATGCGGAGGATTACAAGCTCACGTCGACCTCACTGGGCAAGGATCAGGGCTCGACCTTGTCGTATGTGACGGTCGATTACGCGCGCAAACCACGCAGTGCGCCGTATGACATGGGAGCGTGGGAGTACTGAAGAGGCACGGCCCACGTTTCGCGAACGGTGCCGCGG